>DATMTZ010000320.1:0-5554 GCA_035563975.1 Oxalicibacterium sp.
CCGGCGCCGTGCTGGCAGGGCGAAAGCAACGTCAAGCGCTTCTACCACCTGCCCACGCCCGGATTTGCGCTGGACAGCGTATATGCGGTCATGAACGACGGCCGCATCGGCACCGTCATCGTCAATGGCGAACGCGCCGAATACGCGGCGATGAAGCGCTACCTGATCGACAGCTACGGCCCTCCGACACGATCGGCAATGACGCCGATGGGCCAGCATGGCGGCATGATGCTCGGCGTCGAAACCCTGCGCTGGGATGGCGATACGGTGGCGATCCGCCTCGAGGAAATCTACAACCGCGTCGACATGTTTCGCGTCGTGGTTCTGTACAAGCCTTCCACCCTGCATACCGCGCTGCTGACGAACTAGCTTCGCACCCGCACCGCCCTGTGCAGCGCAAAATCGCGCTTCCAAATTTCCTACAGCAAGTTGCGCCGGTGGCTGATAGCTGCCGCAAACCGGCAGCGATATATTTCTTCCGAGAACATTAGTCCACAAGAAAAGTACGATCGCAGGAGGGACCATGCGCAATCTTTCAACCATCGGCCTGATTTCAGCTGCTGCCGCCTTCAGCTTTCTTTGCGCCAGCGCCACGCAAGGCGACGGCGAAGTGGAAGCCGCGGCGCCGGCGCCGTTTGTCATCCTGGCTGCGCACTGATTCCTCTTCTGCCGCACCATCCGCCCCGAAGCCACAACCATTCCCGACGCGGATCAGCATGACCTACGCTCATCAGAAACTCCTCCACGCAGTCGAAGCACTGCGCGACCGATACACCAGCAAACAGCAATGGGCAGCCGGCAACGAGCTTTACCATGTGCTGCATTTGACGCCGGAAGAATTCCCGCATGACGTGCGCGCCGATTTCGAGCTGTTGTGCAGCGACGAGCTGGTCAGCGGCATGCGCGAAAATGCCAATCGGCAGATGGCGATCGCACGCAGCATGAGCCGTGCGCAGATCGAACACCTGGCCGGATGCGTCATCGAACTCTACTATCACGTCGATGCGGCCGAATTTCGCCGTACGTCCCACCCCGCCCGCACGTGGCCGCATGACGCGCAGCGCGATGCGCAATCCTGAGCGCGTCGACTGCGCCGGCGATTCGCGTCACGGCCTTATGCGCAGTACCTGAAGTTTCGCGCCGCATCCGCCAGGCTGCCGACGTCTTCCTTGCCGCCATGATCGCCCCTGTGCCGCCGAAAGCTTGAGCAGGAACAACAGCGATGGCATCATGGAGCGCTTTGTGCGCCTTGCACGCTTTCCCGGATGCTTCGCCATGTTCGATCTTTCCCTGATGGGCCGCCTTTCCTTCTCGCACGCCGAACCGACCAAGGGCGCGCTGCCGCCGGGCCGCAACCGGCTCGGCATTGCAGAGGAACGGGATGCGGTCCTGTATGTGCCCGAAGGCCTTGATGACCAGGCCGAGATTCCGCTGCTGGTGATGTTCCACGGCGCCGGCGGCTTTCCGGAAAAGGTGCTGCCGTTCCTGGAGGAACATGCGGAACGCAACAAATTCCTGCTGCTGGCGCCGCACTCGATGTACCCGACCTGGGACATCGTGATCGGCGGCAGCGGACCCGACCTGGAACGCCTGCACCTGGCGCTGACCGAAGTGACCTCGCATTACCGCGTCGACCGCAATCACCTGGGCTTCGCCGGTTTTTCCGACGGCGCCAGCTACGCGCTGTCGATCGGCATCACCAACGGCGATATCGCCAGTCACGTGATCGCGTTTTCCGGCGGCTTCATGTCGATCTTCATGCAGGAAGGCGCGCCGCAAGTCTTCATCGCGCATGGCCTGATCGACGAACAGCTGCCGATCGAAACCGCCGGCCGCGCGAATGCGCAGAAACTGAAAGCTGCCGGCTACGATGTGCAGTACGTGGAATTCAACGGGCTCCACATCATCCATCCACCGGTAGTCAGCATGGCGGTCGACTTCTTTCTCGGCAAGTAAGATCGCGCGCAGTTTCTCCCTCGCACGCGCAGCAAACGACCGGAACTAATGCCGCAACGGCGACTCCCTTTTTCATTGTGAACAAGGAGATCGCCATGGATTCGACATTACGCGGCATGCAGATTGCCATCCTCGTTACCGACGGCTTCGAGCAGGCCGAATTTACCGAACCGAAAGCCGCCTTCGAACGCGAAGGCGCGACCACCAAAGTCGCTTCACAGAAAACCGGTCAGGTGCAGGGTTTCAAGCACGACACCAAGGCCGACCGTTTCGACGTCGACATGACCTTCAAGGAACTTGACGCGAAGGAATTCGATGCGGTGCTGCTGCCCGGCGGCGTGATGAACGCCGATACGATCCGCATGATTCCGGAAGCGCAAACCTTCGTGAAGGACATGCAGAAACAGGGCAAGCCGATTGCCGTGATCTGCCACGGCGGCTGGCTGCTGGTTTCCGCCGGCCTGGTCGCCGGCCGCACGATGACCAGCTGGCCAACGCTGCAGGATGACATCCGCAATGCCGGCGGCAAATGGCTGGACCGTGAAGTCGTGGTCGACGGCAACTGGGTCAGCAGCCGCAAACCGGACGACATTCCAGCCTTCAACAGCAAGGCAATCGAAGTGATCGCCGGCTATCGCAAAAGCGGCACCGAGGGCACACCGGACGAACACGCGGTCGGTCTCGCTTCCAGCTAAGAGCGGCGTCGGTTTTTTTCGGCACAGAACGATTGCGCCACGCATCGCCGGGCAGCGCGGCCGATGATGTCATTCTCGCCATATCCGGCCGGGGGCCAAGCCCGGCCTTTCTTCCCTTGCCTGCGCACTTGCTTTATGATGAGCACATCTTTGATGCAAGGAATGTCAAGCGGCATGGTAGTGCGCACTTGTCAAAAGAATGCCGTCGGAATCAACTGCAATTCTTGTTTCTGAATCCCGTTTCCCGATGGCATCGGCGGCTTCCGGCATGGAGGCCGTTTTCTTTTGAGGTGCCGCTGCGCAATGGCTCGATGGTGCAAGCCATGCGAAGCCGGCCATGCGTTCCGCCCGGCAACCGACAGGAGTTGTAATGGACTTTGAAATACCGGAATCGTTGATCCACGTCTTGCTCGAGATGATCGAATCCGAATCGCCGCTGGCCAAGCGTCTTGCCGAGCATGGCGTCTGCCATGGCAACATGGTCGTATCGAGCAAGCTGTTCGATGCGAAAGCGCTCAATACCCTGTATTCGCTGAGCAAATCGCAGAACGAGCGCGCACTGATGTTCCAGATGCTGGCGCTCGACAATATCTACAATGCGCCGCAGGCGCGCACGATTCCAAGCCTCGACCACCTGGTGCCCGGCCTGTATGCCTACCTGTCGCGCGACGCGATCGACGGCTGGCTGTATCGCCGCAACAAGGATGGCGTGCTGCTGCCGTGGCTGGTGCATCGCTTGCGCCATGTCGTGCCGGACCAGGGCATGCCCTTTGTCGTGGTCGATCTGCTGGCCAACACGATGCAATCAGCCAACAACGAGGCGACTGATCACCACATGCGCCGTTCGGGCATGACGAACGCGATCGTCATCAATCGCCACGACATCGTCAACCGCACGATCCCCGAGCTGCTGGCCGAGTTTGGCTACTTCAAGGAATGCGCGGAGTTCAAGCAGGAGTACGAAACGCATGCGAAGCGCTTCCTGAAAATCCAGCCGCAGTTCGGCAAGCAGTTCGTCGTCAGCAAGTCGGCGTTCGTGCTCGATCCGAAAGGAAACGCCGAACTGGTCAAGATGACCGACGGTATCACTGCGCGCTGCATCAACGACGAGGAAAACCTGGAACGCCGCTTCGAGATGATGGCCGATCCGGAATTCTGGCGCGATGCCGGCATGGCCGAGAGCTTCGAACGCATTCCGCTGCATTGCTACGTGCACATGTTTCATCTGGAATGGCACCAGAACATCTGGGTGCACGTGCAGAACATGACCGAATACAGGTACCGGCCGGAACTGCGCGACAAGCTGATCCTGCCCGAGCATCATCGCGACCTGATCGACATCCTGACCTCGGACATGAACATCCTGATGCAGGATTTCGTACCGGGGAAATCGGGCGGAACCACCATCCTGTGCAAGGGCGCGCCCGGTCTCGGCAAGACGCTGACGGCGGAAGTGTATTCGGAAGTCGTCGGCAAGCCGCTGTATCGCGTGCATTCCGGCCAGCTCGGCACCACCGCCGCCTCGGTCGAGAGCACGCTGTCCGGCATCCTGCGCCGCGCGGTGCGCTGGGACGCGATCCTGCTGCTGGACGAGGCCGACGTCTACATCCGCTGCCGCGACAACGATCTGGAACACAATGCGATCGTGGCCGAGTTCCTGCGCACGCTGGAGTATTTCAACGGCCTGCTGTTCATGACGACGAACCGCATCGACGACGTGGACGACGCGATCCTGTCGCGCTGCATCGCCACGATCAAATACGAAACGCCGCCGAAGGATGATGCGAAACGCCTGTGGAAATCGCTGGCCGAGCAGTTCAACGCCGAACTGCCGGACGAGCTGGTCGAACGACTGACGGTGATCTACCCGAAAGCCAGCGGGCGCGACATCAAGGAATTGCTGAAGCTGACGTCGAAGTACTGCCGGGCAAAGGAAATTCCATTTTCGGAACAGGCGTTCCGGCAGTGTGCAGTGTTCCGCGGCTACGACAACTAGCGCTCACAGCGCGCTCATCGGCGCATCCACCGATGGGCGCCTGGCGTCGGTGCGCGCGGCCAGGCTTGCGCCATTCTTGACGGCCGTCAGTTCGGCCAGAATCGCCACTGCGATTTCCGGCGGCGTGCGGCTGCCGATCGCGAGGCCGACCGGCCCGTGCAGGCGCGCAATCTCCTCATCCGACACGTCGAAATATTCCTGCAGACGCGCGCGCCGTTGCGCCGCATTGCGCGGCGAACCCAGCACGCCGACATAGAACGCGGCCGACTTCAACGCTTCCAGCAGCGCCAGATCGTCTAGCTTGGGATCGTGCGTCAACGCCACGATGGCGGTGTTCGGATCCGGCGACAACGCCAGTACCGTATCGTCCGGCATCTCGCCCAGCAGCACCGTGCCCGGCACATGCCATTCGCGGCGGTAGCTTTCGCGCGGTTCGCACACCACCACTTCGTAGTCCAGCGCCAGCGCCATCTCGGCCAGGTAGCGCGACACCTGGCCGGCGCCGATCACGATCAGGCGCCAGCGCGGGCCATGCACCGTCGTCAGCTTGCCGTCTTTCCACTGCACCGCATCGCCGCGCCGCCCATCTTGGTAGCTGACGCTGCCGCTGCCGACATCTACCGTGCGCAACACCAGCTGGCCCGCCTTCACGCGGCGGCTGAAGGCGAGCAGTTGCGCAATGTCCGGACGGGGCTCGACCACCAGTTCCAGCGTGCCGCCGCAAGGCAAACCGAAACGCAGTGCTTCATCGGTGCTGACCCCGTACTGCAGCACGAAAGGTTGCGCGCCGGCCATCTCGCCGCCGCGCATGCGCTCGACCAGGTCATCCTCGACGCAGCCGCCGGACACCGACCCCTGCAGCAGGCCGTCGTCGCGCAGCACCAGCCAGGCGCCGGGAGGGCGCGGC
>DATMTZ010000321.1:0-3234 GCA_035563975.1 Oxalicibacterium sp.
GTTCAACACGATCTGGCGTTATTGCCCCGAAGATACTCCCCTTTCTTCGGGGCTTTTTTTATTATCTTTGCAAAGTATCAGTGTTGCTTCTTTGTTCATGCGCGACGTCAGACATCGGCCTGCGTTTCATCGTTCGCGACCGGCTGCTCGTCGAGGCCAAGAAGGCTGATGATCGTGTCGTTCGCCTCTTCCAGCCCGATGCGCTTCAATGCCGAAAAAAGCTGTACGGTAAATGGAAACGGGTGGCCGTCGGCGTCGACATAACTGGCAAGCAGCTGACGCGCGCTGCGCAGCGCATTCGCGCCATCGTTCCGATTGACCTTGTCCGCCTTCGTCAGGATCACGTGTATCGGCTTGCCGGTCGGCGCGAACCATTCGAGCATCTGGATATCGAGTTCGGTGAACGGACGCCGCACATCGACGATCAACACCAGCGCGGCGAGCTGCTCACGCCTTTGCACATAGTCGCCCAGCAGATTTTGCCAATGGTGTTTGGCGGAACCGGACACTTCCGCATAACCGTAGCCCGGCAGATCAACCAGCATGGCGCGGATTTCGTCGACGCGCGTGGCATCTTTCCGATGCTGGCCGACATGCGCGCCGCCGATCGAAAAGAAATTGATGTGTTGCGTGCGTCCTGGCGTTTTCGACGCGAACGCGAGTTTTTTCTGGTTGGCGAGAATGTTGATCGCGGTCGATTTGCCGGCATTCGAGCGACCGGCAAAGGCGATTTCCGGAACTTGCGTATTTGGCAAATCACGGAGATGATTCACCGTGGTGAAGAAGCGCGCTTGCCAAAGTAGGGACATAGAGACGGGAAAATATGCGGGCGTGGCAAAAATGCCGATAAGCTATTGTACAATGAGAAGTTACGCATCCTTGCGCCGCGGAAGAGACTCCGTATCTGAATCGCACTAAAAAACGGCCGCCTGATTTTTTGCTTTGCAGGCGGATCTTAAAATTAAGTCTTCAGGGTGTTTGAATGAATCGTGCTTATCCAGCAGTCGTAAAGTCCTTGTTTGTCGCTTTGTTGGCCGTCGTATCCTGTGCCAACGCCGCAGAAGATACAAAAACCGCAGTCAAAGCCGATCCTGCAAAAGGCGAGGCGCTATTCAATACCGGCGATGCATCGCGCAACGTCACTGCCTGTATCGCCTGTCACGGCGCAGCCGGTAATTCCACTATTGCATTGAATCCGAAGCTGGCCGGTCAGGGCGGTCCGTACATTCACAAGCAACTGGAAGATTTCAAAAGCGGGGCGCGCAACAATCCGGTGATGACGCCGATCGCCAAGGCGCTGAACGAACAGGACGTGCAGAACCTGATCGCCTATCTGGCCAAACAGAAACCGGCGCCAGGCGCGGCGAAGAACAAGGACACCGTCGAGCTCGGCAAGAAAATTTTCCGCGGCGGCATTGCGGAAAAGAACGTGCCGGCTTGTGCGGCCTGCCATAGCGCCGACGGCCACGGCATCCCGGCGCAATTCCCGCGCCTGGCCGGCCAGCATCAAGACTATACTGCTGCGCAGCTGACCGCATTCCGTGCCGGCACACGCAAAAACGACCAGATGAACAAGATCGCCAGCCGGATGTCCGATCAGGAAATCCAGGCGGTTGCCGACTATGTGGCTGGCCTGAAATAAGCGAATCATGCCGGAATGAAGAGGGCGGCTGCGGCTGCCCTTTTTTTCGGGCGCAGCGCGCATCGACGATACACAGGCGGTTGAGGAACAGCGAATGACGAGCGAAACAGAAACGAGCACCGGCGGCTGGGAAATCCGTACACGCCGGCGCTGGTTGGCCGAAACGGTCGAACTGCTGTCCTCGATGCGCTTTGCGATCAGCCTGCTGACGCTGATTTCAGTCGCTTCCGTGATCGGCACGGTGCTCAAGCAGAGCGAGCCGATGAGCAACTACGTCAACCAGTTCGGCCCGTTCTGGTTCGAAGTGTTTCGCAAGCTGGATCTGTACGCGGTGTATTCGACCTGGTGGTTCCTGCTGATCATGGGTTTCCTGGTGGTTTCCACTTCGCTATGCCTGATCCGCAATGCGCCGAAGATGCTGAAGGACATGCGCAGCTGGCGCGACAACGTGCGCGAACAGTCGCTGCGCAATTTCCATCACAAGTTCGAATGGCATGAAGCGCAATCGCGCGATGCGATGCTGCCATATCTGCTGGCGCGCCTGACGGCGTCCGGTTACAAGACGCGCGTGATCGACAAAGGCGAGGCGACGCTGGTCACGGCCAAGCAGGGCGCCGCCAACAAGTGGGGCTACATCTTTGCGCACGCCTCTATCGTCATCATCTGCCTCGGCGGTCTGCTCGATTCGAGCCTGCCTATTCACCTGCAGAAAATCCTGTTCGACAAGAGTGCGTTTTCCGGAGACGGCCTGATTGCCGATATCGCGCCGGAACACCGGCTCGGCGTCGGCAACCCGACCTTCCGCGGCAACACGCTGATTCCGGAAGGCAGCGCGAGCAACACCGCCATCATCCCGCAAGCCGACGGTGTGCTGATCCAGGACCTGCCGTTCACAATCCGGTTGAAGCGCTTCATCGTCGACTATTATTCGACCGGCATGCCCAAGCTGTTCGCCAGCGACGTTGTGATCGTCGACAAGGAAAATGGCAAGACCTTTCCGGCCACCATCAAGGTCAATCAGCCGCTGATCTATCGCGGCGTCGCGGTCTATCAATCGAGCTTCGAGGATGGCGGCAGCAAGCTGAAAATCGCCGCCTACCCGATGCGGGGTACGAGCGAAAAAATGGTCGCGATGCAAGGGCAAGTCGGCGGCAGCTCGCCGCTGAATGCATCGAAGGATTTCACGGTCGAATGGTCGGGCTTCCGTGCGATCAACGTGGAAAACATGGCAAGCGACGGGCAGGACGTGCGCGCCGTCAATCTGAAGCAGAAATGGTCGGACGACTTGCAGAAGCACCTCGGCTCAGCCGCCAAGTCCGCCGATGCCAAGGAGCTGAGGAATGTCGGTCCCAGCGTGCAATACAAGCTGCGCGACCGCAACGGTCAGGCGCGCGAATACAACAATTACATGCAGCCGGTGCAGGTCGATGGCGCCTATGTATTCCTGACCGGGATGCGGGAATCGCCGGACCAGCCCTTCCGTTACCTGCGTATTCCGGCCGACGACAACGATACGGTCGACGAATGGATGCGCTTGCGCGCCGCGCTGATGAATCCCGACCTGCGCGCGCGCGCGGCGCAGCGCTACGCCG
>DATMTZ010000322.1:0-2545 GCA_035563975.1 Oxalicibacterium sp.
TTCCTCGAAGAAGGTGTCGATCGCGAACAGCGCCGCCTTGCAGTTCAGCGTGTCGAAAATGGTTTCGACCAGCAGCACGTCGGCGCCGCCTTCGACCAGGCCACGCGTCTGTTCAAGATAGGCAGCGACCAGCTGATCGAATGTGACGTTGCGTGCAGCGGGATCGTTGACGTCCGGCGAAATCGACGCGGTCTTCGGCGTCGGGCCGAGCGCGCCGGCGACGAAGCGCGGCTTGTCCGGTGTCGAATACTTGTCGCAAGCGGCGCGCGCAAGCTTGGCAGACGCCACGTTCATCTCGTAGGCGAGATGCGCCATGTGGTAATCGTCCTGCGCCACCGTGGTCGCGCCGAAGGTATTGGTTTCGATCAGGTCGGCGCCGGCCGCGAGGTATTGCTCATGAATCTCGCTGATGACGTCTGGCCGCGTCAGCGACAGCAGTTCGTTGTTGCCCTTGACGAAGAGTTCCTTGCCGGCCGGGACCGCAACGCCGGCCGCCGCCAGATCTGCGAAACGCGCGCCGCGATAATCCTCTTCCGTCAGCTTGTAGCGCTGAATCATCGTGCCCATCGCCCCATCCAGGATCAGGATGCGGCGCGCCATCAGGTCGCGCAACAGCGTTTCGGTTTCGGAAATGGCGTCGCGTTTCATGTCGTTCTCTTCGTTGTCGTGGATGCACAAAGCAAAAAACCCGGCCTGCAAAACGGGACCGGGTTCTTACAGGCTCCGCTTTAGCAGTATTTATATGGCGCGATCCGATCGGATGCGTCCTGCGCCCGCAAGCTGGTTTGACCTTTCAATCAAATCGGCGCAAGGAAAATTATACGGGAAAGCCCGGCCTTGCGGCTGCACCGCTAGTCGAAGCGGCCACCTTCCAGTGGAAAGCCTTTCAGGAATTCGGCCGCCGGCAAACGCTTGCCGCCCGGCTTCTGCAGCTCGCTGATGCGCAGCGCGCCTTCGCCGCAGGCCACCACCACGCCATCCTGCGTATTCGCCGCAATCACCTGGCCGGGCTGCCATGTGCCGGATGCAACAGGTTCGGCGCACCAGAACTTGACCGCGGTGCCATCGAAATGCGCCGCCGCGCCAGGAAAGGGATTGAAGGCGCGGATCTTGCGCGCCAGTTCGTCGGCCGTCTGGGTGAAGTCGAGCGCGGCTTCATCCTTGGCGATCTTTGCTGCGTAACTGACGCCCTCCTGGGGTTGCGGCGTGGTCGTCAACGGCCCCAGCTCCAGCCGACGCAGCGTATCGACGATCATGTCGCCGCCAAGCGCGGCCAGCTTGTCGTGCAGGCTGGCGGTCGTATCGTCCGCTGCGATCGGCAGGCGCTGCATTGCCAGCATCGGCCCGGTGTCGAGACCGGCATCCATCTGCATGATCGTGATGCCGGTTTCATGGTCGCCGGCCTCGATCGCCCGGTGGATGGGCGCGGCGCCGCGCCAGCGCGGCAGCAGCGAGGCATGGATGTTGATGCAGCCGCGTGGCGGAATATCGAGCACCGATTGCGGCAGGATCAGGCCGTAGGCCGCCACTACCATCACGTCGTGCGGCGTAGCCTGCAGCAGGGCGTGCGCCTCGACTGCGGCCTCGGGATGCTTGCCGTCGAGCCGCAGCGACACCGGCTGTGCCACCGGTATGCCGCGCGCCTGCGCAAACTGCTTGACGGCGGATGCCTGCAATTGCAGGCCGCGTCCCGCGGGGCGATCCGGTTGCGTCAGGACGAGCGGGATGTCGAAGCCCGCGGCGTGCAGCGCCGCCAGCGCGGTCGCGGCGAATTCCGGCGTGCCGGCGAAGATGATTTTCATGGCCGTGATTGTAGTACGGCATGCGCGGGATGCGAACGGCTGCTCACCGGCAATAGCGGCGCCCGCCGCTGGTCAACCTTGCAGGGAATCGGCGCGTCAGCGCTGTGCGGCGCGCGCTGCCGGGCGGCTGCGCGCAAGTTCGCGCTCTTCCTTCAGCAGCTTGGTCTTGATGCGATTGCGCTTCAACGGCGACAGGTATTCGACGAACACCTTGCCCTTCAGGTGATCCATCTCGTGCTGGATGCAGACCGCCAGCAGGCCGTCGGCCTCGAGCTCGAACGGCTTGCCGTCGACGTCGACGGCGCGCACCTTGACCTGCGCATGGCGTTCCACGCCGTCGTAGATGCCTGGCACCGACAGGCAGCCTTCGTCATAGACCTGCTTCTCGGGGCTGGCCCAGATGATTTCGGGATTGATGAACGCGCGCAGTTCGCTGCGATTGTCAGAGGTGTCAATCACGATCACCTGCTCGTGCACGTCCACCTGGGACGCCGCCAGGCCGATGCCCGGTGCGTCGTACATGGTCTCTGCCATGTCCTCGACCAGCTTCTTGATGCGCGCGTCGAACTTGGTGACCGGTTTGGCAACCTTGTGCAGGCGCGGATCGGGATAACGCAGGATATTCAGTAAGGACATACGGCTTTTGCGCAACAATGCGGCGGGTTGGGAAAGTGGTTCTTCTTGCTACTTCAAGGATTTATGTGCAGAATTTGATTCCATTTGGCAAGTATTTTCACGAAATC
>DATMTZ010000323.1:0-10492 GCA_035563975.1 Oxalicibacterium sp.
CTCGTGGCTGGTGCTCGGACACGGACTGTCCAGCGCCGGCGGCGGCGATGTCGGCGCGCTGCAGGCGGCTGCCAGTTCGCTGCTGGCACAGGGTGCGGCGTCCGGCTTATCGTCTCAGCTGGCGACCGCCTTCGGCCTCGACGACTTCAGCGTCGGCACCAGCGACGACACGCTGCAGGAACGTATTGTTACACTGGGCAAGAAGATTTCATCGCGCCTGTACGTCAGCTACCAGCAGGGACTGGAAAGCGCCAGCAGCGTCTTGCTGCTGCGGTACACGCTGACACGGCGCGTGTCGCTGGAAGCGGAAGCAGGCACACGCAGCGCCCTTTCGCTGTTCTACAACTTCGCATTCGATTGACGGAAGGTTCGCCGCGAACCGTTCCGCGCGGCAAGGATCATACGAGCAGTACAAATCAAAGAACGAAGGGAGAAAGCGATGTCGAACGCACGCGACTATCAAGAAACGCCGCACCGCATCGTCGTGGTCGGCGGCGGCGCCGGCGGCCTGGAACTGGTGACGGCGCTCGGCGACAAGCTCGCGCGCCGCGGCCGCGCCAGTGTGGTGCTGGTGGATCGTTCGCCGACCCATCTTTGGAAGCCGCTGCTGCACGAAGTGGCGGCCGGCGTGATGGACGCCAATGCGCACGTGCTCGATTATGCGGCGCAGGCGCGCTGGCACCGCTTCACCTTCCAGCAAGGCAGCCTGAAGGCGCTGGACCGCGCACAGCGCACGATCACGGTCGATGCCGTATTCGACGTCGATGGCTTCGAACTGCTGCCGCAGCGCGAGATCCCTTACGACACGCTGGTGCTGGCGATCGGCAGCGTCACCAACTTCTTCAACACGCCGGGCGCGGCCGAATATGCGACCGCGCTCGACATGCTGGAACAGGCCGAGCACTTCCGCCGCCGCATGATCGCCGCCTGCATGCGCGCAGACCAGCGTTCTGCGACGCAGGTCAACGTCGTCATCATCGGCGGCGGCGCGACGGGCGTCGAACTGTCGGCCGAACTGCGCAATACCGCAGAGGTGCTGGGCGCCTATGGCTTGCATCACCTGAATCCGCGCCGCGACATCCGCATCACCGTGGTCGAGGCGGCGCCGCGCCTGCTGTCCGCGCTGCCGGAACGCGTATCGAGCAAAACCGAGGAATTGCTGCGCAAGCTCGACATCGACGTGCTGACCGGCGAGAAAGTATCGGAGATACGCGCCGATGCGGTATTGACGGCGAACGGCCGGCAGCTGCCGGCCGACCTGACGGTGTGGGCTGCCGGCATCCGCGCACCGGCGGTTCTGGGCGAGCTCGGCCTGCCGCTGAACCGGCTCGGCCAGATCGTCGTGTCGCAAACCCTGCAGACCGACATGGATCCGGCCATCTTCGCCTTCGGCGACTGCGCCGCCTGTCCGTGGCCGGAAAAGGACAGCACCGTGCCGCCGCGCGCGCAGGCCGCGCACCAGCAGGCGGATTTCCTGTTCAAGGCGCTGCAGAAACGCCTGGACGGCGAGGCGGCGCTGCCCGCCTTCCGCTATCGCGATCTCGGCTCGCTGGTGTCGCTTGGCCGCTACGATGCGGTCGGCAACCTGATGGGACCGCTGATCGGCAGCACGCTGTTCATCGAAGGCTTGCTGGCACGCATGCTGTATTTTTCGCTGTACCAGATGCATCTGGTCGCGCTGCATGGATGGCTGCGCACGACGGCCGATACGATCGGGCAATGGCTGCAGCGCAAGACCTCGCCGCGTGTGAAATTGCATTAATTGAAATAGCGCTCGGATTTGCGCAAAGTGCTGCTACACTTCGCACTCTTTTGAAGACGGGCTCCAGCCCGTCCGTAATCGGTTCCTGACGGGGTCGGCCCTTGCCGACCAGCATGCGCATCCCCATGTGCGCTGCCGAACGTACCCGCAGGACGAATCCGACCAACCTTCGGTTGCGGCCTTTTCAGGCGTGCGGCGAACGGCAGCAACGTTCGGCGCAAACCGATTGCACTGACCGGGATCATTTATGACACCACACAGTTTCCTTCCGGCATGGCCGCACGCATTGAACGTGCTGACTGCAACCGGCGTCATCCTGATCGTCGGCTTGCTGGGGGCGCATTTGTTGCGCCGCCTGTTGCCGCAGGTGCCGGCGATTACCGGCTATGTGCTGACCGGCATCCTGATCGGCCCGGCCTGTTTCAACCTGATCAACGTATCGCTGCTGGACGACATCAGTCTGGTGGTCGACCTGTCGCTCGGCCTCGTACTGTTCGAACTGGGGCGCCGCGTGGACTATAAATGGCTGTTGCGCGAAAAAGGCTTGCTGATCACCGGCGTCGCGCTCAGTACCGTCACGTATTTTGCGTTGCTGTTACTGTTGACGCAGCTCGGCATCGATACGCTGATCGCCAGCATGGTGGCCGCGCTCGGCATGGCGACGTCGCCTGCGGTCATTCTCAGCGTGGTGCGCGAAGTGAAAGCCGAGGGCCAGGTCAGCGAACGCATGCTGAATATCGTGGTGATCGGCAATGCGCTCGCCTTCATCGTGTTCTCGATGGGACTGGCGGCCGTGCATGTGGAGTACCAAACCAATTGGGGCAGCTATCTGCTGCATCCGTTCTATCTGCTGCTCGGTTCGATTCTGCTGGGCGGCATCATGAGCCGGCTGCTGCTGTGGATCAGCCGCCTGCTGGGGCGCGACAGTCAGACGCAGCTGATCCTGGTGCTGGCGCTGATTGCGGCGACGGTCGGTATCGGCGCGATGTTCGACCTGTCGGCGCTGATCGCGCTGCTGACTTTCGGCATCACCAGCCGCATCGCCGATGCCCGCCATTCAATCGTCGAGCCCGATCTCAGTCCGTTTACCAGTCTGTTTTACGTCGCGCTGTTCGTGTTCGCCGGCGCCAACCTGCAACTGTCGTATCTACTGATGCTGTGGCCGGTGGCGCTGGCTTTCATCGCACTGCGGCTGGCAATCACGATCGGCCTCAGCACCGGGCTGGCCCACCTGAACGGCATTACCTTCCGCAAGGGCGCGCTGCTTGGTATCGGCCTCACGCCGCTATCCGGTTTCAACATCCTGATGGTGCAGCATGCGGTCGGCTATTATCCGCAGTTCGGCGCGCAGCTGTCGGCGCTGGTGGTCGCTATCCTGATCATTCTGGAAATCGTGGGTCCGATCTGCACGCGCACCGCGCTGGTGGCATCGGGCGAGGCCAAGCTCTGACATTACGCTTTCGATTCGGGACATCCTCATGCTGCAATTCAACAATTCGATGCCGCTCACGATGGGCGTGGAGCTGGAACTGCAGATCGTCAATCGGCGCGACTATAACCTGACGCGCGGCTCCGACGATCTGCTTCGCGTGATCAACAAGACCGAGCACGGGTACGACATCAAGCCGGAAATCACCGAGAGCATGATCGAGATCGCGACCTCGGTGCATACCGATCATCACGAGATGCTGGAGGAGCTGAAGGCGATGCGCAGCCTGCTGGTGTCGGCCGCGGACAAGCTCAATCTCGGCCTGGCCGGCGGCGGCGCGCATCCGTTCCAGCACTGGGAAGACCAGCGCATCTATCCGACCGATCGCTACAAGCTGGTGTCGGAACTGTACGGCTACCTGGCCAAGCAGTTCACCGTGTACGGCCAGCACATCCACATCGGCTGCGCCAGCGGCGACGAAGCGATCCGGCTGTCGCATTTGCTGGCGCGCCACATGCCGCATTTCATCGCGCTGTCCGCATCCTCGCCGTTTTACCAAGGCGTGGACACCACCTTCCAGTCGTCGCGTCTGACCAGCATCAACGCCTTCCCCCTGTCGGGCACCATGCCTTTCGTCGCCGACTGGGAAGCCTTCAACACCTACTTCAACAAGATGGCGCAGCTGAAGATCGTCGCCAGCATGAAGGACTTCTACTGGGACATCCGGCCGAAGCCCGAATACGGCACGGTGGAAATCCGCGTCTGCGACACGCCGCTGGCAATCGAAACCGCAGTGGCGCTCGGCGCCTATGCGCAGACACTGAGCAAATATTTCTTCGAGCAGCGCGATCTTCAGCCCTTGCAGGACACCTACCTGACCTACACCTACAACCGCTTCCAGGCCTGCCGCTTCGGTCTGAACGGCGGCCTGATCGATCCGGCCGGCGGACCGCAATCGACGATACAGGAGGACATCCTGCGCACCATCGAGATGCTGAAGGATGTGGCGGACGACCTCGGCACCGCCGACGCGATCGAGCTGCTGCGCGTACGCGCGCTGAGCGGGCAGTCGGATGCCGGCTGGCTGCGCGAATGCTATGAAAAGAGCGGTTCGCTGAATGATGTCGTGCGGCAGCAAAGCGCCGTCTGGATGACGCAGTAAAAGACGCCATGTCCAGCCCTCCGGACGAGTAATCTTTTCATACCGCAAGATTGCGGCGTAATCCGCCACGCCACTGTGTCAGAGCATTCCCACAGCAGAATCGGAAAAGCGCCGATTCTGCAATGTTTGCCCTTCGCTCACAATCGCCTCTGTAAAAATTGCACGATCGTTTTCAGGAGGAAACCCATGTCGAACGGATTGAACGCATGCGGCAATGTGGTCGGCTTGCCGACCCATGGCGCGCAGACGCTGGCTGCACTGCAGCAGACATGCGATACGCGTGCGCCGCATGAGCAGCAACAACTGGCCCGCTTGGGAGATTTGTACGGCGCTTCGGAGCCGATGCAGCAGCTGTTTCGGATGATAGGCAAGGTGGCGCCGACGCGCGCCAACGTGCTGATCGTCGGCGAAAGCGGCACCGGCAAGGAAGTGGTTGCCAAGACGATCCACGAAATGAGCAGGGAAAAGGACCATCCCTTCGTCGCGTTGAATTGCGGCGCGGTATCGCCCAACCTGATCGAAGCCGAGCTGTTCGGCCACGAGCGCGGCAGCTTCACCGGCGCGGTGCGCAGCCACAAGGGCTGCTTCGAGCGCGCCAACGGCGGGACGCTGTTCCTCGACGAAGTAACCGAGATGTCGCTCGACATGCAGGTCAAGCTGCTGCGCGTGCTGGAAACCAACCGCTTTTGCCGCGTCGGTGCCGACGAGGAAACCGAAGTGCGTGTGCGCGTGATCGCCGCCACCAACCGCGACCCCGCTGAAGCGGTCGCCGCCGGCATCCTGCGCAGCGACCTGTTCTACCGTCTCGCGGTGTTTCCGCTGACGCTGCCCCCGCTGCGCGAACGCGGCACCGACATCCGCCTGCTCGCCAACCTGTTCCTCTCTCAGCTGAACGAGGAAGAAGGCACATGCAAGGCATTCTCCAAAGCCTCGCGCCGCCTGATGGATGAATACGCATGGCCGGGCAATGTGCGCGAACTGAAGAATATCGTGCACCGCGCCTACATCCTGGCCGACCGTGAACTGGACATTGCGCTTGCTGTCACACCGATGAAGCAGGCCGGCACCAGTCACGAAGGGGATTGCGTGACCGTGCAGCTGGGCAGCAAGCTGGCCGACGCCGAGCAGCGCCTGATCTGCGCAACGCTCGGCCACTGCGGCGGCAACAAGACCCTGACCGCAGAGGTATTAGGCGTGAGTTTGAAAACGCTTTACAATCGTTTGAACGAATATCAATCAAAACTCTTTTTACATGATGCGATTGCCCATACACGCCCATACAGCGCACAAAGCGGCAATTAGGCATTCGGACAGAACGACAAATGATAAAAATTCTGGTAGTTGACGACCACGCAGTGGTGCGCGCCGGCGTGCAGTATTTCATTGCCCAGGTGCCAGATATGAAGATCGAAGGCGAAGCGGCCACTGCACAGGAAGCGATACGCCTGGTGCGGTCGCAGGACTGGGATATCGTGCTGCTCGACATCAACATGCCCGACAAGAGCGGCGTGGAAGTGCTGAAGCAGATCAAGCGCGAAAAGCCGGATCTGCCGGTGCTTATTCTGAGCATGCATCCGGAAAGCCGTTATGCGGTGCAGATCCTGCGCAGCGGCGCCAGCGGCTATGTGCAGAAGGAAGCACTGGCGGAAGAACTGGTCAATGCAATCCAGACCATCCTGCGCGGACACAAGTACATCAGCCACGCGGTGGCGGAACTGCTGACTACCGAACTCGATACCAACGCGGAAAAACCGCTGCATGAAACGCTGTCGAAACGTGAATATGAAATTTTCTACAAGCTGTGCCAGGGGCACGGCGTCACCAAGATCGCGGAAGATCTCTGCCTTAGCGTCAAGACCGTCAGCACCTATCGTGCACGCGTTCTGCAGAAGATGAACATGGAAAACAACGCCGGCATCATCTACTACGCGATCAAGCAGAACCTGATCGACTAACTAAGCGGCGCCGAACCGAGAACCTGTTTCAAGAACGAGTACTTTGCTTTGACTGACGCTGACCAATGAGCAAGACAAGCTTTCCAACCGACGCGAATCGGCCGCCACTGCGCGTCTTCCTGGTGGAGGATTCGCTGGATGTGCGCGAGCTGATGATGGAAAACCTCGCGATGATCCCCGGCGTGGTGGTGGCCGGCGTGTCGGAATCGGAAGGCGACGCATTGAATCAGCTGAACGAGTTGCCGTGCGACGTGCTGATTGTCGACATCCAGCTCAAGAAAGGCAACGGCATCAGCCTGCTGCGCCAGATATCCGAAGGCGATCGCGTCTCCGGCACCCTGAAGATCATCTGCAGCAACAACGCCAGCGAAGTGTTCCGCCGCGCAGGGCAGCAGTACGGCGTGCGCCATTTCTTCGACAAGACTTCCGAATTTCCGCAACTCTTCGCGCTGCTGAAGGATTTGAGCGGTGCCAATCGCGCATACAGTCTTTGATCGCTGCGCCGCTTTCTTCTTCCCACTGTAACTCCCGCGGCAACGCCTTCGGCGTTTAGCGCCTCCGCATCACCAATCTCCTCAGCGCCCCGCTTCCATATTGCCGTCTGGCGCCGGCTCGGGCTCCGGCTGCTGCATGTTGGCCGGCGTCTTCGGAATTGTGATGGTGATGACCGTTCCCTTGCCTGGCGCACTATTGATGCGCACCGATCCACCGAGATAGCCGGCGCGCTCGCGCATGCCGCGCAAGCCATGCGTCACGGTGCCGCTGCCTTCGGCCGGAATGCCGACGCCGTTGTCGCGCACAGTGAGGATGATCTCGTCGTCGGTATCGTCCAGCACGATGTCGACCTGCGTCGCCTTGGCGTGCTTGGCAATGTTGTTCAGCGCCTCCTGCACCATGCGGAACAAGGCGATATCGACACGCGGCGCATAGCTCAAGGTATCGTCCGGCACGCTGGCCTCGCAACGCACGCCGCTGTATTTTTCGAATTCGGCCGCCTGCTCGGTGATCGCGACCTTGATGCCGAACACGTCCAGCTTGTCCGGCCGCAGGCCGATCTGAATGCGGCGCGTGGCGCCCGTGATGGAGCTGAGCAAGGCCTTGATCTTGGCGGCGCGTTCGGTGAACTTCGGTTCTTCCGGCATCTGCTGGAAAATCAGCGACAGGTGCATGTTGAGTGCCGTCAACGCCGAACCGAGATCGTCGTGCAGCTCGCGTGCGATCGCGCGCTTTTCTTCTTCACGCGTCGTTTCCAAGTGGCCGATCAGCTCGCTGACTTCCACCGTGCGCGCGGCCACCAGTGCCTCGAGTTGGGTCTCATGCGCTTTCAACGCCATTTCCATGCGCTTGCGCTCGGTAATGTCGGTGCTGATGCCGACCAGCCCCATCACTTCGCCCTGCGCATTGCGCCATGGCGCCTTGGTCGAATGGAGCGTGCGTTCGCCATGCGGGAAACGCATGGTCGCCTCGAACGCCATTGCCTGGCCGCTTTCCAGCACGCGCTGATCCTCGCGGTCCACCGCTTCGGCATCGATCGCATTGTCGTACAGATCGCTGCTGCGGCAGCCGATGACGTCGTCGTGTTCCTTGCCCAGCAATCGCAGTTGCGCCGGGTTTGCAAAGATCATGCGGCCGGCATCGTCCTTGACGAAGATCGCATCGGGCGTGCTGTCGCTGACCGCGCGCAGCAAGGCATTGCTTTCGGCAAGCGCAGCCTCGCCCATGCGACGTCCTTCATATTCGCGGTTGAGCAGCGATGCAGTACGGCAGAACATCACGAACAGCAGCGAGCTGCTCAGGAGGATCAGCAGCGGCGACGCCATTTCAGGACCGTACAGATGATTCTGCACGCCCCACTTGATCAGGAAATCCAGGCTGATCAGCAGCAGCAGGCTGTTTGGAAGCAGGCGGCGCAGCAGCGGACCGCCGGGCGACGTGCTGTTCCACAAACTCATCAGCGGATGACGCGGCCGCGCGGTCAGGATGCCGACCGCCAGCACGAAGAAGGCAATCGAGATGTAGGGCGCCATCACCTGCGCCGACTCCTCGATCGACATGACGTTGTACAGATGGCCGATCAGCGGAATGCACAGCACACCGGCGAGAATGAAGGCGCCATATTCAGCCGGGTAATGACCGCGTCGCGTGCGGTAATCCATCAACAGCAGGCTGAGACCGGCCAGGATGAAACCCAGCGCGCTCAGCGGCGCCATGCGGCCCGTGCGCGGAACGCCGGTATAACCGAGTTCGACCAGCACGCTTTCGAAACCGGTAGGCGTGCCGAACAGGTATTGCGCGAGTGTGCCGATGCCAAGCAGCGCCACGACGAGCGCCAGCAACGACAGTGCCAATACGCCCGTGATGCGCAAGACGCGCCGCGACGGCGAGACACAGCGCAAGGCCAGCGCAAGCCCGGCCAGCACAAAACCGAGCGAGGTATCCGCCTGAATCGGCAGCAGGTCGCGCACGCGGTATTCAAATATCCATAAATCGCGTCCCGCGTTGATCATCGCGAAGGCGCCGATCGCCACCACCACGATTGCGCAAAGCATGGGGATGAGGGAACGGAAACGGCGACGGGGGCGATGACCCGATGACTTGAACATGCATTGGCTCCAGGACGGATGCAAAGACTCAAAACAATGACGGCACGGCGACTTTTTCCCGTCGACGCCCGCGGCGATGCGGAAGGCAAGCTTCACGCGAAGTTACCATAAAGAATCGATGCGCTGTCGGCATGGTTACATCTTGAAACGCTGCATTGCGACGATCAACTCTGACGGTTCCATGCCGCGATGGTTCCGGGCATCGAACCGTGCCTGCCTTCGTGCAAATCCCCAACCTGCTGCTAGACTCGATGCATGCCATGCCCACCCCCGCATCATCCGATGAACCAAGCTGCCAGATCGCCGCGCGAGCTGTCAATACGATGCCGACTGCGCATCGTCGCTGTGCGCTCGGTGACCGAATGGTTTGCCTTGCGCTGCAGCAGCAAGGGCGCGGCGGTCGCCTTCTATACGCTGTTCTCGATGGCGCCGATCCTGATTCTGGCGCTTGCCGTGGCCGGCGCGATGCTCGGACAGCAGGCCGCGCGCGGCGAGATCTTCGTGCAATTGCATGGCTTGCTGGGTCCGGTCGGCGCCCAGGCGATCGAAGCGCTGCTGGTCAATGCGCACAATCCCGATGTCAGCCATGTCGCCACGGCGATCGCCAGCGTCTTCCTGCTGATCGGCACTACCACGATCTTCGCCGAACTGAAGGAAAGCCTGGACGAAATCTGGCATGTGCCCAGCGTGCGCCAGGCGAGCTTGTGGCATCTGCTGCGCATTCGCCTGCTGTCTTTCGGATTGGTCATCGTGCTGGTCTTCCTGCTATTGGTCTCGCTGATCGTCAGCGCTGCACTGGCCGTGCTCGAACACTACTGGACGGGACTGTGGCACGACGCAGCAAGCATTCTGGCGCCGATCTCCAACGGCTTTTCCTATGTGGTGATCGCGGTGCTGTTCGGCGTGATCTACAAGACCCTGCCGCAAGTACGCCTGTCGTGGCATGACGTATCGATAGGCGCGATGGGCACGGCTGGCCTGTTCATCCTCGGCAAACACCTGATCGGCATTTATCTCGGCAACAGCAATCTTGCGGGCAGCTATGGCGCTGCCGGGTCGCTGGTCGCCTTGCTCCTGTGGATTTACTACTCGGCGCAAATCTTCTTCCTCGGCGCCGGTTTCACCCGCCAATACGCATTGTGGTTCGGCACCATGCAAGACCACGCCGACATGCGCGACGCGGCGCACTGATCGCCATTCTCTGCGGAAACGTCGTTTTACTTCACGTGTAGTGTTTGCAATTTTGCATGGAATATTTACATTCTTTTAAGCCTTATATTGCTAAAGCAATGATTTAAAAGGATAAAAAAGCTGGCCCGGGAATTGCATGATGCCTGATAGGCAATGTCGCCGCAACGCATGAAATTGCTCAAGGAGAACATCATGAACTGGGATGTGATCGAAGGTAACTGGAAGCAGCTGAAGGGCAATGTCAAGGAGCATTGGGGCAAACTGACCGACGATCAACTTGACGTCATCGCCGGCAAGCGCGATCAGCTCTCGGGGAAACTTCAGGAAGCGTACGGACTCAATAAGGACGAGGCCGAAACACAAATCCGCGATTTCGAAGAAAGCAATCGC
>DATMTZ010000324.1:0-2706 GCA_035563975.1 Oxalicibacterium sp.
TGACGCCTTACATCCAGACCATTGGCCTGTACCGCACCAAGGCCAAGAACGTGATCGAGACCTGCCGCATCCTGCTGGAGCAGCACGGCGGCGAAGTACCGCGCACGCGCGAGGAACTGGAAGCACTGCCGGGCGTCGGCCGCAAGACCGCGAACGTGGTGCTGAACACGGCCTTCGGCGAACCGACGATCGCGGTCGACACGCACATCTTCCGCGTCTCGAACCGCACCGGCATCGCGCCCGGCAAGAATGTCGACATCGTCGAACAGAAGCTATTGAAATTCGTGGCGCCGGAATTTCAACAGGATGCGCATCACTGGCTGATCCTGCATGGCCGCTACACCTGCATCGCGCGCACGCCGAAATGCTGGAACTGCGTGATCGCTGACCTGTGCGAATACAAGCACAAGACGCCGCTGCCGGCGAAGGGCGTTTAAACAATCCTCAAAGCACGATCGCGCAGGATGCCTCGAAAGTCAGGCGCGGCAGGCGCGGCTTCAAGGCCGAATGATCCCCGTAGCCGATGCTGCAGACGAAATTCGCCTTGACCTGCGTGCCGACGAAGAACGCTTCATTGATCTTGCTTGCATCGAAGCCGGACATCGGCCCGCAATCAAGACCGATCGCGCGCGCCGCCAGCATGAAGTAAGCGCCCTGCAGCGACGAATTGCGCAGCGCGGTCTCCGCGATCTTCTGGTCATTGCCTTCGTACCAGGCTTGCGCATCGCCGTAAGGCCACAGCTGCGGCAGCTTGCGCGGAAACGCCATGTCCATGCCGATGATGGCCGTGATCGGCGCCGACAGCACCTTCTCGACATTGCCCGCGTCCATGCACGTCGCCAGTTTCGCCTTTGCTTCCGGCGATTTGACGAAGGCGATGCGCACCGGCGAACAATTGCCGGAGGTCGGCCCCCACTTCATCAATTCATAGATTTCGCGCAGCTGGCCGTTGGTGACCGGCTTGTCCAGCCAGGCGCGGTGCGAACGCGCTTGCGTGAAGAGGGTATCGAGAGCGTGCTGATCGATCATGATGATTCCGTTTCGAGAAGGCGGCCGCGACGAATGCGACCGCATGTTGAGCGAGATGCGTATGGTAGCGGGAAACGGCACCGCCGTCCGGCAGCGGGACGGCGGCAGGCGACGTACAATGACGCCTGCGTCGCGCTCTTCGCGATCCCGGAAATTGAAAACGATGTTCACACCTTCCCAACACGATGTCCGCCGCTTCTTTTGCGAAACCTTCCGCAAGCAGCGCAACAATGAAATCCTGACGCCGATGGAGGCGATTGCGCGCGACTGGATCATGCAGCATCCGGAGTACGCGGATGAGCTGCACGATGTCGAAGCTGCACTGGCCGCCGACTATTCGGTGGAATCGGGCAAGGCCAATCCGTTTTTGCACCTGTCCATGCACCTGTCGATCGCCGAGCAGATCTCGATCGACCAGCCGCCCGGCATCCGTGCCGCCTATCACGCGCTGGCGCAGCGCCTGGGCGAACACGAAGCACATCACCAGGTGATGGAATGCCTGGGCGAGATGATCTGGACTTCGCAGCGCAACAATACGCCGCCGGACGGCGCCGCGTATATCGAGTGCGTGAAGCGCCGCGCAAGCTAGGCGCGCCCGCGCACCGCAAACAAAAAAGCCGCGGCGTGCCGCGGCTTTTTTTGTGATGCAGTTTCTTTATTTGCGAACCACCAGCGAACCCGGCAAGCTGTGCAGATAGGCTGCGATGTTCTGGATGTCCGCGTCCGACAACTGCTTGGCCAGCGGTCCCATGATCGGATTGCTGCGGCTGTTCGAGCCGGTGCCGCGGCGATACGCAGTCAGCGCGTGCACCAGGTAATCCTGGTGCTGGCCGGCCAGCTTCGGATAGGCCGGGTCGATCGGCGAATTGAAATCGGCGCCGTGGCAGGAGGCGCAATTGAACTTGGCGACAGCCGCCTTGCCCGCTTCGACGTCGGCAGCGGAAGCGCCGAAGGAAACCGCCAGCAGCGAAACGGCGGCCAATGCGAATAGCTTCTTCATGATCGGCTCCCCTTATTTTTTCTGCTGTGAATAGTAGGCGGCGACGTCGGCGATGTCCTGGTCCGACAGGCTGGCGGCGATGCCGTCCATCGACGGATGATTGCGATCGCCCTTCTTGTACGCATTCAGCGCAGCGATGATGTATTTTGCCGATTGCCCACCGATCATCGGCACCGAATACACCTCTGGAAACGAACTCTTGTAGCCTTCGATGCCGTGGCATCCGATACACATGGCCACCTTATTCGATGCAGCCTTCGCATCACCAACAATATCCGCCGCGGAAGCAATATTGACCACACCCGCAAGCGCTAGAAGCGCAATTAGTTTTTTCATGATGAGCAGTGGGTAGTTGAAGACGAAACCTGTTGGTGGGGCGCAGTCAGTCTCCATCTGCGCATCATGTATGTTGCTTCTCCACCAATAAAAGCCGCTCGATTCTACATGAAGACAAAATACGCGTCCATGTTCGTGCCCAGCGGACCAAGCCTAGCGATCCTCTTCATGCGCGACCGCCTGCCGTTCGGGCGCTTCCTCCACTTCTTCCGTTTCCACCATTTCCACTTCCTCGATTTCCTCTGCTTCCGCCGCAGCCTTCGGCATGGCGACCGGCCACAGGAACTCGGCCGGACGCAGCAGCCAGCGTCGCCATACCGCGCGCAGCGCCATGCGGCGGG
>DATMTZ010000325.1:0-3059 GCA_035563975.1 Oxalicibacterium sp.
CGAAAGCCTCGAAAATCTGTCAATTCGCTGGCTACTGTCGAGCTTGGGGCAACATGGACGCACGGCAAACTCATCCTTAGATGCTGCCTTTTTGTCCAGGTTCTCGTCAGAAATTGTTTTTCCACTCACGCAAGGCGGCGAATGCTGCGACCGGATCACCGTCGCGCAACTTGTTTTCATGGCGCAATTGGGCGATCACGGACGCTTCGCGTGCGCGCAGAAAGGGATTCGTTGTTTTTTCCAGCCCGATACTGGATGGAACGGTCGGCACGTGGCGATCGCGCTTTGCCTGTTCGGTGCGCAGGCGTTCCGTGATGGCGGGATTGCCCGGCTCCGCAGCCTGAGCGAAGCGCAGGTTGGACAGCGTGTATTCATGTGCGCAATACACTCTGGTGTCGTCCGGCAGCGCTGCCAGCTTGTCGAGCGAGGACAGCATTTGCGCCGGCGTGCCTTCGAACAGGCGGCCGCAGCCGCCGGCGAACAGCGTGTCGCCGCAGAACAGCCAGCTGTGCTCCTGTTCGTAATACGCGATGTGACCCAGCGTGTGTCCCGGTACGTCGATCACGCGAAAGCGCAGGCCGGGCTTTTCCAGTGTGACGACATCGCCTTCCTGCAGTTTTTGCGTCACGGCGGGAATGCGGTCGCGTGCGGGACCGTACACCGGCACATCGAAGGTTTGCAGTAGCGTCTCGACGCCGCCGACATGGTCAGCGTGGTGGTGAGTCGTTAGAATAGCGGTCAGCGACAGATGATTCGCCTTCAGTGCGGCAAGAATCGGCGCGGCGTCGCCCGGATCGACTACGACGGCGTGTTCGCCGTCATGTATCAACCACAGGTAGTTGTCGTTAAACGCCGGAACCGTCAGGACATTCAAAGCACGCATGGAAAAAGCCTCCGCTGAAAAATCCATTATAACTTTCGGGTCCTGGTTGGAGACGCCGGCGGGCAGCTATGTGCGCGACTGGGAACATCAGCGGCTGGACGAATTGACGGCGGACATCTTCGGATTCAATGCCACGCAAGTCGGCGTACCGCAGATTCAGGCCTTGCGCGCGAACCGCATGCCGCATACCTGGACCACGATCGTCGGCATGCCGGAAGCGGAGCATGACAACGATGCCAAACCGCTGGTGGTGGTGCAGCAGTTCGACGAACTGCCTTTCGCATCGGCCAGCATCGACCTGGTGGTGTTGCCGCATGTGCTCGAATTCGCGGAAGAACCGCACCAGATCCTGCGCGAGGTGGAGCGCGTGCTGATTCCCGAAGGACAGGTGATCATCTGCGGCTTCAACCCGGTCAGTCTGTGGGGCGCGCGCCATCTGTGGAGCCGCTGGAGCGACAGCGACTTTCTGCCGTCCGGCGAACTGATCAGCCTGCCGCGCCTGAAGGACTGGTTGAAATTCCTGAACATGGAAGTCAACGACGGTTATTTCGGCTGCTACGCACCGCCGTGCGAATCCGAAAAATGGCTGCAACGCTTCGCTTTCATGGAAAATGTCGGCGACCGCTGGTGGCCTTTCTTCGGCGGCGTCTACGTGCTGCAGGCGATCAAGCGCGTGCGCGGCATGCATCTGGTCGGCCCCGCGCTGCGCACGAAGAAGGCCACGGCGCCGCAAGGCGTACCGGCGACCAATCGAATACACAAGCAGCGAAAGTGACATGAGCAAGATAGATATCTATACCGACGGCGCCTGCAAGGGAAATCCCGGTCCCGGCGGCTGGGGCGCGCTGCTCGTCATGGGCGAGCACGAGAAGGAATTGTTCGGCGGCGAACTCGGCACCACCAACAACCGCATGGAACTGAAGGCCGTGATCGAGGCCTTGAATGCCTTGACGCGCCCGTGCGAAGTCACCGTGCATACCGACAGCCAGTACGTGCAAAAAGGCATCAGCGAATGGATACACGGCTGGAAGGCGCGCGGCTGGAAGACCGCGGCGCGCGAGCCGGTCAAGAATGCCGACCTGTGGCAGGCGCTGGACGCGGCACAAGCCAGGCATCAGGTCGAATGGCGCTGGGTGCGCGGGCATAACGGCCATGCCGGCAACGAACGCGCCGACGCGCTCGCCAACCGCGGCGTCAGCAAGGCCGGCGTGCTGTAGCAGGCGATCGGCCATCATCATTTTCTGAAAGCGAATACCCATGCGACAAATCGTGCTCGATACCGAAACCACCGGTCTGAACCCGCGCGCGGGCGACCGTGTCATTGAAATCGGTTGCGTCGAACTGGTGAACCGCCGGCTGACCGGCAACAATTTTCATTACTACATCAACCCGGAGCGTGATTCCGAGGAAGGCGCGCTGGCGGTGCACGGCCTGACTACCGAGTTCCTGAGCGACAAGCCCAAGTTCGCCGAAATCGCCGATGAATTCCGCGATTACATCGCGGGGGCCGAAGTGATCATCCACAACGCGCCGTTCGACGTCGGCTTTCTCGACGAAGAATTCCGCCGCCTGAACGTGCCGGCATTCAGGGAGCACGTGGACGGCGTGATCGATACGCTGGTGCAGGCGAAGGAAATGCATCCCGGAAAACGCAATTCGCTGGATGCGCTGTGCGACCGCTACGGCATTTCAAACGCGCACCGCACCTTGCACGGCGCCTTGCTGGATGCCGAATTGCTGGCGGAAGTCTATCTGTCAATGACGCGCGGACAGAATTCGCTGACGATTGACCTCGGCGCGCCGGCAGAAACGACCGGCGTGCAGATGCTGGAAGAGATCGCGATTGCCGAAGTGATCGTGCTGCAGGCAAGCGAGGAAGAGCTGGCCGAACATGAAGCCGCGATTGCCATCCTCGACAAGGAAGTGAAGGGCGAATCCTTGTGGCGGCAGGCAGAAGCGTATTGAGTGCGACGGCGATTTGTGCCATAATGCGCGTCTCCCGGGAGGTTAGCTCAGGGGTAGAGCGATCGCCTCACACGCGATAGGTCACAAGTTCGAAACTTGTACTTCCCACCAGATACAAACAAAAACGCCTGACGAATCCGTCAGGCGTTTTTGTTTTCAGGTCCGGATTTCGATCAGGCGCAGAAATCGAGCGGCAAGCGGTGCGGAAAAT
>DATMTZ010000326.1:0-4437 GCA_035563975.1 Oxalicibacterium sp.
AAAAAAGCGACATGCAGTCCGATGACGATGACAAGAGGGAGGTAGCGTCTTAGCTGTTGCGAGAAGTAAGGCGATGCCGCGGGTGCTGCAGGAAAGGGTGTTGCACTCATGAAATTGCTTCAGGCGGCCAGGGCATTGGTATAGAACATGACGGCTTGCGGGCGTGCTTCTGCGATGCATTCGCGCAGCACGTGCTTGGCGCAGGAATGGCACTTGCCGCAGCAGGTGCCGACTTCAAGTTCGGTGCGCAGCTGCGACATCGAGGTCAGGCCGCTTGCCACGGCCTGGCGGATCTTTCCATCGGAAACGTTATTGCATACACAGACGATCATCACTGCCTCTTGCTGCTGTAAAAGTTAAAACGTGTTTGGGTTCCTGCTAGTTGACGCGCGTACCGCCGACCAGCCGCGACAGCAACCGGAACCGCTCCGGCTGCGGCATTGCTTTCTCGACCACCATCGCCCATTGCTCGGACAACTGCTGGCAGGTGGCGCGCAACACGGGCGCCAATCCCGGCAACTCGGCCAATGCCTTCAGATGCCGTTCGATCACGGAAGCCAATCTGATGCAACTGCTGCTATCCTCGTGATGCGTGGTGTAGTGCGACATCAAATGCAGCACCGCGGAGACCAGCAATTCGGGCTGCGCGGGCGCTGCGTTCGGTTCCTGTAATGCCTGCTCCATCGCTTCGGTCGCCATCAGACTCTCCTTCAGGTAAAGGCTTGCTGGCGTGTCCTCGCGCGGGCTGGCAGTTGTTCAAAAAATACGGCTACGCAGTCAGGATCAACTTGTTCAACTGGGTCAGGCGCAAGCGATAGATTCGGCCTTCGTGCGCAATTTCAACTTCACGCTTCTGGCGAAATAAATCGCAGCTGTTGATCCGCGTGACGGTTTGCTCTGTCGCGGCATTCGCGCGCGGGACGGAAGCCGAATCTGCCGTGGTCTCGCCGTGAACTGGAGTCGCCATTTTCAACCTCTCGTGTAAATGAGAACAATTCGTGTTTAGATTATTCGGCATTTGCGGCAAGATTGCAAGCGTTTTTGACGACTTGTCGGCGCGATTTGACAGGCGAGGCGGAATTGCCCGGCTTCGTTATCAGAGTGATATGCGATTGGCGGGAACGGCTAAAGGGCAAGGGTTACGTCTGCGCTGCAGACGTAACCCCGCCCCGATTTAGCGGATCGGCTGAAAGGACGCCGCCTGCGAAATCGGCCAGTACTTGCCGAATACTTCGGGAAGCGGTGTCGAGGAGGCGGTTTCGGCGAGCAGCTGTCCCGGTTCCAGATACGGCAGCAGGGCCGATACCAGCTTGACCTGGTTTGCCGATACACGCCGCACCAGGTGATGCGGTTTCAGCTCGGATGGATGATGCAAGCCGGCAGCCGCGATCAGCTCGGCCAGCGCGTTCAGCGTGTTGCGATGGAAGCTCGCCACACGCTGTGCCTTGTCCGGCACCACGATCGCGCGTTGACGCAGCGCGTCTTGCGTCGCGATGCCGGTGGGGCAGCGGTCAGTGTGGCAGCTCTGCGACTGGATGCAGCCCAGTGCAAACATGAAGCCGCGCGCGGAATTGCACCAGTCGGCACCCAATGCCAGCGTACGCACGATGTCAAAGGCGGTAACGATCTTGCCGGAGGCGCCGATTTTCACCTTGTCACGCAGTCCCGCGCCAACCAGCGTGTTGTGCACCAGCAGCAGCGCTTCCTGCAAGGGTACGCCGACGTGGTCGGTGAATTCGACCGGCGCTGCGCCGGTACCGCCTTCGCCGCCGTCGACCACGATGAAGTCCGGCAGGATGCCGGTCTGCAGCATGGCCTTGACGATGCCGAAGAATTCCCAGGGATGGCCGATCGCCAGCTTGAAGCCGGTCGGTTTGCCGCCGGACAGCGTGCGCAGCTGTTCAACGAAATGCAGCAGGCCGATCGGGGTATCGAAGGCGGAATGCGAAGACGGGGAAATGCAATCGATGCCTTCGGTCACGCCGCGCGCGGCGGCGATTTCCGCCGATACCTTGGCGCCGGGCAGCACGCCGCCATGTCCTGGCTTTGCGCCCTGCGACAGCTTGATTTCGATCATCTTCACCTGCGGCAGCGTGGCGCTGGCTGCGAATTTCTCCGGCGAGAAGCTGCCGTCGTCGTTGCGGCAGCCGAAATAGCCGGACGCGATCTGCCATACCAGGTCGCCGCCCGGTTCATTGTCCTGTTCAGGACGGTGATGGCGGCTGATGCTGCCTTCGCCGGTGTCGTGCATGAAGCCACCGAGCTGTGCGCCGCGATTCAGTGCGCGAATCGCGTTGGCCGACAGTGCGCCAAAGCTCATGCCGGAGATATTGAAGATGCTGGCCGAGTATGGTTGCGGCCGGTCGCCGCCGATGGTGATGCGGAAATCGTGCGAGCCGACCTTGGCCGGCGTGATCGAATGGTTGATCCATTCGTAGTCGCTCTGGTAGACGTCCATCTGCGTGCCGAACGGGCGCTTGTCGATGGTCTGCTTGGCGCGCTGGTAGACCAGCGAACGCTGGTTGCGCGAGAACGGCGTGGCGGCCGCGTCTTCTTCCAGAAAATACTGACGGATCTCCGGTCGTATCGCTTCAAGCAGGTAGCGGAAGTGGGCAAGAATCGGGTAATTGCGCAGCAGCGCGTGATCCTTCTGCCGCATGTCGCGAATGCCGAGCAGCAGCAGGCCACCCGACACCAGCACCAGCCACCAGCCGACATGCAGTACGAGGCTGATCGGCAGCGACAGCACGAACAGCAAGGCGGCCGCGGTCACGCCCAGATAACGCACCGGGAAATCACGCATTGTTTGCTCCTGAAAACCTGCGGAAAGCGGGCAACGGCTCTGCAACGAACCGCTTGATATTTATACGGCGCAGCTTCGCGTCTTATTCTGACGCAGCATGATCGATGATGCCGCCGCCAAGGCAGACGTCGCCCTGATACAGCACTGCCGACTGGCCCGGCGTCACCGCCCACTGCGGCGACGGGAAGGCGAGCGAGAAGCGATCCGCTTCCGCATGCTGCGTGCAGGCGACATCGGCCTGGCGGTAACGGGTTTTGGCAGAGACCTCGATCGCTTCCGGCGCGCTGCCGGCAATCCAGCTCATCTGGCCGGCGCTCAGCGCGTTCGACAGCAGCCACGGGTGATCATGGCCCTGCACGACATACAGCGTGTTGTTCGCAACATCCTTGCGCGCCACATACCAGGGCGCGCTGTTGCCATCGGCATTGCGGTGCGACTTCATGCCGCCGATGCCAATGCCCTTGCGCTGGCCGAGCGTGTAGAAGCTCAAGCCCACGTGCTCGCCGACCACTTCGCCTTCCGGCGTCATCATCGGGCCGGGCTGATACGACAGGTAGCGATTCAGGAATTCGCGGAAGGGCCGCTCGCCGATGAAACAGATGCCGGTGGAATCCTTTTTCGCGGCATTCGGCAGCTTCAGCTGCTCGGCGATCTTGCGCACTTCGGTCTTCCTGATCTCGCCGAGCGGAAACAGCGTCTTCGATAGCTGCGCCTGATTCAGGCGGTGCAGGAAGTAGCTCTGGTCCTTGCTGGCGTCGACGGCTTTCAGCAATTCGAACTTGCCGGCCTCCGGGCCCGACTGCACCTCGCGCACGCGCGCGTAGTGTCCGGTCGCAATCATGTCGGCGCCCAGCAGCATCGCGTGGTCGAGGAAAGCCTTGAACTTGATTTCAGCGTTGCACAGCACGTCCGGATTCGGCGTGCGGCCGGCCTGGTATTCGCGCAGGAATTCGGCGAACACGCGATCCTTGTATTCCGACGCGAAATTGACGGCTTCGATATCGACGCCGACCACGTCCGCCACGCTGGCCGCGTCGATCCAGTCCTGGCGCGTCGAGCAGTATTCGGAATCGTCGTCGTCTTCCCAGTTCTTCATGAACAGACCGATGACCTCGTAGCCTTGCTCTTTCAGCAGCCAGGCGGAAACCGACGAGTCGACGCCGCCGGACATGCCGATGACGACGCGCTTTTTCCCCGATTGGCTAGCCATTGACCGCGACCTCGTACACGGACGGATGCGTCGACAGGAACGACAGCGGAACGCGTTTGCCGGCTAGATAGTCGTCGACGCGCTGCAGCACCGACGGGCTGCGATGCGTGGCGCGGCAGGCGACCAGCTCGTCGTAGCTCATCCAGACTGCGCGCAGGATTCCGGTGTCCAGCGGGCGATCGTGCTTGGCGCCCGCATCGCCGCAGAACGTGAAACTCAGATAGGTGACATCCAGGCCGGTGCGCGAAGAAATGTAACGCGACATATACATGCCGACCAGCGCGGTCGGCGTGAAATCGTGCGCTGTTTCCTCCAGCGCTTCGCGCACGACGGCCTGTTCCAGCGATTCGCCGGGATCCAGATGGCCGGCCGGCTGATTGAAGCGGACGCCTTCGCTGGTTTCTTCTTCCACCAGAAGAAAACG
>DATMTZ010000327.1:0-1731 GCA_035563975.1 Oxalicibacterium sp.
TGCGGACTTCTTTCAGATGATTGTCCAATCCGGCTCCATAGGTTTGTGAAAATGCCGAAACAGGCGGCAGGATGGCAACCGTCTAGCGATGGCGCTTGCGCAGATAGCGCACGACAAAACCGGGATAGGCCAGCACCAGAAACAGACAGCCGGTCACGGCAAAGAATTCCCAATCCTGTGAAAAAACATTGCCGACATGCGCTTCCAGCATGCGGGCAATCACGCCGACCGCCAGGTACAGCAGGAATAATTCAAGCAGGCGCAGCCACACCGGCTTGCGCGCAAACGGCAACGGAACAAGAGCGAACAGGCGCTCGTTGACGAAGGGAAGGTTGGCGCCGCACAGCGCCAACAGGATCACGAACCAGCTGGCAAGGGAAACATCCACTGCGGCTACGCTGACGCCACGGCTCAGGAAGCCAGCGTTTTGACGATGGCCGCCGAGCACGCGCTCATCAGGGGACCAGGCACCAGGCCGAGCAGCAGGATGGCGATGCCGTTGACGCTCAGTGCAACGCTCATGTCCTTGCCGACCACGATTTTCGTCTGATCCAGCGGTTCGTCAAAGTACATGACCTTGACCACACGCAGGTAGTAGTAGGCGCCGATCAGCGAGAACAGCACGGCCACCACCGCCAGCCACACCTGATCGGTGCTCAGCACGGCCTGCAGCACCGACAGCTTGGCGTAGAAGCCGACGACCGGCGGCACGCCTGCCAGCGAAAACATCAGCAGCATGGTCACCAGTGCAAACCACGGGCTGCGCTGGTTCAGGCCCTTGAAATCGTCGATGTTTTCCGCTTCGAAACCGGCGCGCGACAACAGCATGATCACGCCGAAGATGCCCAGCGTGGTCAGCACATAGGTAATGACGTAAAACATCGCCGCGCTGTAACCGTTGGTGCTCACGCCGTCGGCGCCGGCCACGACGCCGGACAACAGGCCGAGCAGCACGAAGCCCATTTGCGAAATGGTCGAATACGCCAGCATGCGCTTGATGTTGGTCTGCACGATCGCGGTAATGTTACCGATCGCCATCGACAGCACCGCAAGTATCGTCAGCATTTGCTGCCAATCGATGGACAGCGCCGGCAAGCCTTCGACCAGCAGACGGATCGTGATGGCAAATGCCGCGATCTTCGGCGCGCCGCCCACCAGCAGCGTGACTGCCGTCGGTGCGCCCTGATAGACGTCAGGCACCCACATGTGGAACGGCACCACGCCGAGTTTGAACGCCAGGCCGCATACGATGAACACCAGGCCGAATACCAGCACCGGCTTGCTGACGGTGCCGGATGCGGTTGCCTTCGCCACTTCGCTCAGGTCCAGCGAACCGGTGGCGCCGTACAGCATCGAGATGCCGTACAGCAGGAAGCCGGATGCCAGCGCGCCCAGGATGAAATACTTCATCGCGGCCTCGGTCGCCACTGCGTTGTCGCGACGCAATGCAACCAGCGCATACAGCGACAGCGACATCAGTTCCAGTCCGAGATAAACGATCAGCATGTTGTGCGCCGAAATCATCACCATCTGGCCCAGCAGCGAAAACAGCGTCAGCACATAGAATTCGCCGCCCAGATGGCTGCTCATCATCTGGCGGTCCGTCGCATACTGGCGCGAATAAATCAGTGTCAGGCCAACCGCGACATACGAGCAGATCTTCAACAGGTTCGACATCGGATCGGACACGAACATGTCGTTGAACGAATAGGCGGTGGCGCCCGTGTTGAA
>DATMTZ010000328.1:0-3064 GCA_035563975.1 Oxalicibacterium sp.
GCGGCGTACAGGGTGGCGAGTTGTGGCAATACCGCAGGCGCGATCGCACGCGCGACCAGCAGCGTTTCCATCGTGTTGCAGGTGCCGTAGCGATGGCACTTGGCGTTGAAGCAAATATCCAGCGCCTTCTTAATGTCGGCCTTGTCGTCGACGTAGACATGGCAGATGCCGTCCAGATGCTTGATCATCGGCACCTTGGATTCCTTCATCAACCGCTCGATCAGGCCTTTCCCTCCGCGTGGCACGATGACGTCGATGTATTGCGGCATCGTGATCATCTCGCCGACGGCGGCGCGATCGGTCGTCTCGACGATCTGTACCGCATCGGCCGGCAAGCCGGCGCCGGCCAGGCCTTCGCTGACGATCTTTGCCAGCGCCTGGTTGCAATGGATCGCTTCCGAACCGCCGCGCAGGATGGTCGCGTTGCCGCTCTTGATGCACAGGCCGGCGGCGTCCACCGTCACGTTCGGACGCGCTTCATAGATGATGCCGATCACGCCGAGCGGCACGCGCATCTGGCCGACCTGGATGCCGGTCGGGCGATATTTCATGTTCGAGATTTCACCGATCGGATCGGGCAGCGCGACGATCTGTTCCAGGCCTTCGGCCATCGTCGCGATCGCCTTGTCGGACAGCGTCAGGCGATCGAGCAGCGCCGGCTCCAGGCCGTTGGCGCGCGCAGCATCCAGATCCTTCTTGTTGGCGGCGCGCAGCGCGTCGGCATCGCGGCGGATCGCAGCGGCGATCAGCAGCAACGCCTGGTTCTTGGCGGCGGTGTCGGCCTTGGCCATCGCGTGCGATGCCTTGCGGGCACGCTGGCCGACTTCATTCATGTAGTGCTTGATATCCATGTGGATGTGAACGCTCGTGTGACGCGTGATGATGACAAATTGTTTTAAGTGGTCCCGCGATGGCGCATGGCGAGCGCGAGATGCCGCGAATCCTTGCTGCGTTAGCCGCGCGCGATCTTCAATCCCAGCTGCAGCATCGCATCCCAGGCATCGCCGGAAAATGCGCGCGCGCGCAGGCCTTTGACCATCTTATCGATTTGTGCGGCTTCTTGCAGCGCCTGTTCCAGCGCCGGCAGGCTCAGGCGCCGCAGCGCCGGTTCGATCAGCCGTTCGCGCGGCCCCCAGATTCGATGTTCTTTCGTTAATTGGCCGAGCGGCCGGCCTTGCGCGACGCCGGCTTTCAATTTCAGCAAGGTGCGAATTTCTTCGGCGACCGCCCACAGCACCAGCGGCAGCGCTTCGCCTTCGCCCTTCAGACCTTCCAGCATGCGCACCAGACGCGCCGCATCGCCGGACAGCATGGCTTCATTCAGCTTGAAGACGTCGTAGCGCGCGACATTCAGCACCGCGTCGTGCACTTGCTCGAAGCTGAGCGTCCCTTCCGGATACAGCAGCGCCAGTTTCTGGATTTCCTGGTGCGCGGCCAGCAGATTGCCTTCGACACGATCCGCGATGAAATCCAGGCATTCGCGGTTCGCGCTCTGCTTCTGCGCCGCAAGCCGCGTGCCCAGCCAAGCGGGCAACTGCGCGCGCTCGACCAGCGGAATGTCGATGTAGACGCCGTGCTGCTGCAGACTGGCGACCCAGGCCGCCTTCTGCGTGGCCCAATCCAGCTTGGGCAAGGTGATCAGCGTCACGTTGTCCGGGCTGAGCGAAGCGGCGTAATCCTGCAAGGCCTGTCCGCCGTCGCGTCCCGGCTTGCCGGTCGGGATGCGCAGTTCGATCAGCTTCTTGTCGCCGAACAGCGATTGCGACTGGTTCGCTGCCAGCAGCTCGCCCCATTTGAAGCTGCGTTCTACCACCAGGACATCGCGCTCGGTGAAGCCCTGCGCGCGGGCGGTCTTGCGGATCTTGTCGGCTGCTTCGAGGGCCAGCAAATGCTCGTCGCTCGTAAGCACATACAAACCGGCGAGCGGTTTGCTCAGGTGCGCATCAAGGGCGTCGAGCCGTAGCTGCATCAGCGGATCGGCGCGGGAGGGATGTCGCCGGCCGGCGTCGGCGTCGGTACGGACATCGCGGGCGCCGCTGGCGCAGATGTGTCCTCGTCCGCCTTCACGACCGGCTTGATCGCGGCGACACGCCGCAGGATCTGCTGCACCATGTCGGACTGCATGTCGCGGTACAGCATTTTTTCTTCCGCTTCCTTCGCCAGCACCTGGTTTTCGTTGTAGCTGATGTCGCGCTTCAGCGAAATCGAGGTCGGCGCCAGCAAGTCGGCCTTGTGGTTGTCCTGCACGCGGATGACCACGGTGTAGTTCAGGCCGTATTCGCGCACGCGGCCCTGGCTGTTCAGCGACAGGATGGTCTTGCCGCGCGATTCGCTGACGACTTTCAGGATCGCTTCGGCTTCCTCCGGCGTTTCGGTGATCGTCAGTTCGCCGCTGCCGCGGATGTTGCGGCGCAGGTCGCTGCCAAGGGCCGATGTCGCCGGCACATCGATGTAGATCGACTTGAACGGAATGTTCTGTCCGAGGACCGAGCCACGCAGCTTGAAGCCGCATGCGGACAGCATGACGGTCGAGATCAGCAGAGCGCAGAACAGGCGGCGATTCTTCAGCATGGCGATTCCAGTCTTTGGCGATTATGTGAGCTTACATCAGGCGACGATATTGACCAGCTTGCCCGGCACGACGATGATTTTCTTCGGCGTGCCTTCGATGAACTTCTGCACCGTTTCGTTGGCCAGCGCGGCGGCTTCGATGGTGGCCTTGTCGGCATCCTTGGCGACGATCACGCTGCCGCGCAGTTTGCCGTTGACCTGCACCATCATCTCGATCTCGGCCTGTTCCAGCGCAGCGGCATCGACCTGCGGCCATGGCGCATCAAGGATGTCGCCGAAAGCTTTCGCGTAGCCGAGTTCCTGCCACAGCACGTGCACGATGTGCGGCGCGACCGGGTACAGCACGCGCAGGAAGATGGCCAGGCCTTCGCTGATCACTGCATTCGATGCAGCCGAATCGTCGAACTTGGCGCCTTCCAGCGTGTTCAGCATCTTCATCGCAGCCGACACGACGGTGTTGTACTGGATGCGCTTGTAATCGCTGTCTGCCTGT
>DATMTZ010000329.1:0-3319 GCA_035563975.1 Oxalicibacterium sp.
CCTGCTGCAGCTCCGGCGCCGCATCAGCGTGCGCCGGCGTCCGTCAGAACAGGCTTTCCTTCACGTAAATCACGTCGTCGGGCCGGACCTTGTCTTCCAGATGCGCCGAGATGACCTTGGTCTCGCCGCTTTCATCGCGACGCTTGATGCGGATGCCGTTTTCGGTGCCGCGGATGCTCAGGCCTCCGCCGACCGACAGCGCTTGCACCACGTTCATGTCACGTTCGACACGATATGCGCCAGGACGCTGCACCTCGCCATAGATATAGAAGCGCGGCGCGCGATCGACGTAGACCGTATCGCCCGGCACGAGTTGCGGATTTTTCGCGTTATCGGCCGAATGCATGATGTCGAGCAAATCGATGGTTTGGCGCTCGGTCTTGCCGCCGTTGTTGTGCAGCAAGGTGACGGTATCGCCCGCTTCCGGATTGACGCCGCCGGCCATCGCGAGGACATCGGTCAGCCGGCGCTTGGCTTCAATTGGGTAGCGCCCCGGCTTGTTGACCTGGCCCAGCACCGCGACCTGTTGGCTTTCCATCACGGAAACCATGATGTTGACCTGCGGTTTCTTGATGAAGCCGCCGTTTTCAAGCAGGCCGGCGATTTTCTTTTCCGCTGCCGATGGCGACAGGCCGCCAACCTGCACCGAACCGATCAGCGGATAGGAAATCATGCCGGTGTCGTTGACGCGCGTGTCAATCGACAAGTCCGGGTTGCCGTACACCGAAATCTTCAGTACATCGCCGGGGCCGAGTTTGATATCGTCCGCCCATGCAAGGTTGACGGAAGCCACGATCATCCATGCCACGATAGAGAACAGGATCTTCTTCATTTGATTCTCCACTTCTAATGATTATTTAAGATTGCTGATGCCGCGTTCGACATCCGTCAACGGCGCATTTACCTTCGTTTCGCCGGCCGCAACCGGTGATGTCGGTTTGGCGGCAGGCTTGTCCTGCAGGGCTACTTCCGACTTGTTCAGGTATTCGATCTTGGCTGCCGCACGCAGACGAGAAATCTCGGCGTCGGCGGCTTCCTTGGACTTTTGCAGCATCAGGAATTCCACGATCTTCGGCCGCGCGACATCGAGCGTCAGCGGCACATTGCGGATTTCCTGCAGTTCGATCAGCTGGCTCTTGTCGCCCTGCTTGACGGTGAAGAGGCTGCCCGGCGCCATCTTGGCGATGGCCTTGGTCACTTCGGCAGGCAACTCGGCCGTGCTGCGCGTCGCATCGACAGGCGTGAACTTGACCTGGTGAGCCTGCAGCCAGGACTGCACCTCGTCCAGCGAATGCGCGCTGTTCATCTTGGCCACCAGCTCGGGACTCAAGTCCCGTGTGTCGATATTCAATTCGCGCGTATCGAACTGCTTGCGTTGGGCGAACAGCTGTGGATTCTTTTCGTAGAAATCGCGGATATCGTTTTCAGATGGTTTCTGCAGATTGTTCATCTTGGTCTGCAAATAGGCCTGTGCCAGGATTTGCTCCTTGGCGCGTTCGATGGCCTGCATCACGCGCGGATCGCGATCGATTTTTTTCTTCTCTGCCTGATCGATCAAAAGCTGACGTGCAATCAGTCCGTCAAGCACGTCCTTCTTCGAAACCGCAGGAGAATTGACGCGTTCCAGTTCCGCATTGAGCTGGTGTACGGTTATTTCATCATCGTTGATCCTGACGATCGACTGGCTTGCCGCTTTCTGCTTGTTGCCGCAGGCGCTCAGCGCCAGCACAACCATCAGGGCCGCAGCCATTCGATACGCAGCAACACGATTGCCCGTCTTTCCAGACGAAACAGCGATGTCACTCATGATTTTCCTTCCTCGACAAACATTAGGTTGCACGACACACCAGACAGCGCGCGCAGCCGCAAAAGCTGCAGGCGCATGAAAAAAAACAGGATTGCTCATGATCCAGGCGATCAGTAGGCGTTGTCGCGCTTCAGGGCGACTTTGATCGTGCGCACGATGATCCACAGATCGAGCGCCAGCGACCAGCGGCGCAGGTAGTCGAGATCGTAGGAAATGCGCGCTTCCATCTTGTCCAGCGTTTCAGTCTCGCCGCGAAAGCCGTTGACCTGGGCCCAGCCCGTGATGCCGGGGCGCACCTTGTGGCGCAGCATGTAGCCCTTGATCTGCTTGCGGTAGAGTTCGTTATGTGCGACCGCGTGCGGACGCGGACCGACGATGCTCATGCGTCCCTGCAGCACATTGAAGAATTGCGGCAATTCGTCCAGCGAGCTGCGCCGCAGAAAGGCGCCGATCCGCGTAACGCGCTTGTCGTCCCTGGTGGCCTGCGTCACTTTCGCGCCGTCTTCGGCCACCGTCATCGAACGAAATTTGTAGACGATGATTTCCTCGCCATCCAGCCCGTAACGGCGTTGCTTGAAGATCGCGGGGCCGGGCGAATTCAGTTTGATCGCGGCAGCGATCACCAGCATGACGGGCAGCAGCATCAGCAAAATGATGGAAGCCAGCACGATGTCGCTGATGCGCTTGATCGCGCTGTTGATGCCTGTAAACGGCGTCTCGCAGATTGCCACCACGGGCACGCCGGCGACATTGTCGAAGCGCGCCTGGATCAGGTCGAAGACATAGATATCGGGTAAAAAGTAGATCGATGCCGTCGTATCCTGCAGGTCGTCCAGCAGCTTGCGGATGCGCGGTTGCGCGGAAATCGGCTGGCTGATGAAAATGGTGCTGATATTGTGCTTGCGGGCATATGCGGGCAGCTCCGCCATCGAGCCGAGCACCGGCACCTGCTTTCCCGGCGGCTGGCGCGACAAGTCGCGATCGTCGAAAAAGCCGTCGACGTGCATCAGCAGGCCTGGATGTTCGGCAATGCGCTCGGCCAGTTTCAGTGCCAATTCATTGACGCCGACAATCAGTACCGAGCGCACCACGCCTGTCTTGTACATGCCGAGCGTGATCCGGTGCGCCACTACCTGGCTGCCGAACAAGGCGAACGGCGTCGCGATGAACCAGAACACGATGGTGTGCGGCGGAAACATGGTCCACAGACCGGTCAGTTGCGCCAGCACCAGCAGCACACCTGCAACGATCAGCCAGCACACTGAAACGGCACGGGCGAATTCCCATAGCTTGGCGTCGCGCAGCAAATGCCCCTGATCGCTCAGGCCGAATACGGTCGAACTGATAAAAAACGTGATGATGGCTAACACGGCATAACTGCCGTTGATATCGCTGCCGGTGAGCAAAGCAATCGCGTACAGCATGAGAACCGAGACGCATGGTTCGAGCAAACGCACAGACAGGGTTCGCGCAGGCATGTCGCTCGGCTGCTGAATATGACTGAGCTTAGAA
>DATMTZ010000330.1:0-19479 GCA_035563975.1 Oxalicibacterium sp.
CCGCGCGCGACGCCACCGCCGAGCGCGTGCTCGGCCTGGATGCCGGCGCGGATGACTACCTGGTCAAGCCGTTTGATCTGGACGAATTGCTGGCGCGCATGCGCGCGCTGATCCGCCGCCGCGCCGGACGCGCCAATCCCGAAGTGCGCTACCGCGATCTGACGATGAACCCGGCCACGCACCAAACCACCTACCGTGGCGCGCCGCTGCATCTGTCCGCGCGGGAGTTCGCGCTGCTGCTGGCATTGATCGATCCGCCGGGCCGCGTGATGTCGCGCGCGCAACTCGAAGAACGGCTGTACGGCTGGAACGAGGAAATCGAAAGCAATACGGTCGAAGTCTACGTGCACGGCTTGCGCAAGAAGCTGGGTGCCGACTTCATCCGCAACGTGCGCGGCGTCGGCTATATGGTCGGAGTCGGTTCATGACGATACGCCGTCAGTTGCTGATCTACCTGCTGGGCGGCATGTTCGCCGCCACGCTGGTCGCGACCATGGCGACCTACATGGAAGTGCGCAACGAAACCAACGAACTGTTCGACTACCAGCTGCAGCAGATCGCCGACGCCCTGCCGAACGAAATTCCGATCGGCCTCAATCTCCCGGTCGGCAATGTCGAGCATGAGGAAATCGAGGTGCAGGTCTGGAGCGCCGACGGCCGCCTGGTGTTCACCTCCGGCCCGATGGCCGACATGCCGCGCTTCAGCGGCCGCGGGCTGCGTTCGATTTCCTTCAACGGCAAGGGCTGGCGCATCTTCAGCGAGGGCAACGCCAATCGCTTCATCCAGATTTCGCAGCCGCATGCGGTGCGCAACCATCTTGCCGCCGGCATGGCCTTGCGTACTTTGACGCCCTTCATGATCCTGATTCCGATCCTGGCGCTGCTGATCTGGCTGGTGGTCGGCCGCAGCCTGGCGCCTATTCACCTGCTGGCGCATGAAGTCGGCCAGCGTTCGCCGAATGCGCTCGATCCGCTGCCGGACCATGCGTATCCGCCGGAGCTGCAACCGATCCTGCGCGAGCTCAATACCCTGCTCGACCGCCTGGCGCGCGCGTTTGCAACACAGCGTGCGTTCGTCGCAGATGCCGCGCATGAATTGCGCACCCCGCTGGCGGCCTTGAAGCTGCAGCTGCAACTGGTCGAGCGCGAACATGACCGGGCCGAAGTCGAAGCCGGCTTCAGAAAACTGCATGAGCGGCTGAATCGCGCCACGCACCTGGTGCAGCAACTGCTGACGCTGGCGCGCCACGAGCATCACGCCACGCGGCCGCAGCACAAGCCGATCGATTTGCACGAGCTGGCCATCAGCACCGTTTCCGATCATGCGCCGCAAGCGGAGAACAAGGGCGTCGACCTCGGCGTCGTGCCGTTCCGCGAAGGCATTGCGCCGCGCATCATGGGCGACGAAAGCAGCCTGCGCATCATGCTCGGCAACCTGGTCGACAACGCCACCCGCTATACGCAGGTCAACGGCCGCGTCGACGTTTCGGTCGGCATTGCAGACGACGGCAGTCCGTTGCTGCGAGTGGCCGACAACGGCCCCGGCATTCCGGAAGAGGATCGCGGTCGCGTGTTCGACCGCTTTTACCGGCGTGAAGGAACCGGGCAGTCCGGCAGCGGCCTCGGCCTCTTCATCGCGCGCACGATTGCGGACCAGCACGATGCGAGCATTACCTTGAGCCAGACGGCCGAACGCGGCCTGACGGTCACCGTGCGCTTTCAAACGCTGACAGCCGGTACGACGGCCAACGGCCACCACGGCGGCATGATGCAGGCGGCGCTGCGGACGTCCGCATAAAACATTTGGGCAAATATTTTTCTCACGCTTCCTTCACGCCTTCTTGTCGCGTGTGATGCGAATGTGCTGAGTTCTTGCCGCCTGGCAGCAAGTATTGCGGCATCTTCATCAGGCCGGATGACCCGTTGACGAACCGGCAGCAATGGGGCGTTTCGATATACCTGGCTTTGCCGATCCGCGACCCGGCTGGGTAATCGACATCAACACCTAATATCTTTGCAGTTCCGTCAGGAGACGACATGAGAAAACCTTTTTACCGCATCTTGTATGTGCAGGTGCTGATTGCGGTGGCCATCGGCATCTTGCTTGGTCATTTCTATCCGCAGCTCGGCGTCGCCATGAAACCGCTGGGCGACGGCTTCATCAAGCTGATCCGGATGCTGATCGGGCCGATCATCTTCTGCACCGTGGTGACCGGCATCGCCGGCATGCAGAACCTGGGCAAGGTCGGCCGAGTCGGCGGCAAGGCGCTGATCTATTTCGAAATCATGTCGACGCTGGCGCTGATCATCGGCCTGTTCGCGGCCCACCTGCTGCATCCGGGCGCCGGCTTCAATGTCGACCCTTCCACCATCGACACCAAGGGCATCGCGAACTACACCTCGCAAGCCAAGGCGCAGAGCGCTTCGGAATTTCTGCTGCACATCATCCCGCACAACGTGACGGACGCCTTCGCCAAGGGCGATATCCTGCAGATCCTGTTCGCCGCCCTGCTGTTCGGCTCGGCGCTGTCGATGATCGGCGACAAGGGCGCGATGGTCACCGACTTCATCGGCCAGGTGTCGAAGGTCTTTTTCCGCATGGTGCACATCGTCACCAAGGTGGCGCCGATCGGCGCTTTCGGTGCGATGGCCTTCACGATCGGCAAGTACGGGCTGGTGTCGCTGGTGCCGTTGCTGAAGCTGATCGGCTGCTTCTACCTCACCGCCCTGCTGTTCGTGTTCGTCGCGCTCGGCCTCGTGGCGCGCTTCACCGGTTTCAGCATCTGGCATTTCGTCAATTACATCAAGGAAGAGCTGGCGATCGTGCTTGGCACCAGCTCATCCGAAGCGGCGCTGCCGCAGTTGATGGAAAAGATGGAAAAGCTGGGCTGCTCGCGTTCCGTGGTGGGCCTCGTGATCCCGACCGGCTACTCGTTCAACCTGGACGGCACCAACATCTACATGACGATGGCGGTGATCTTCATCGCGCAGGCGCTGAATATCGATCTGAGCTGGCAGCAGGAAGCGTTGATCCTGGTGGTCGCCATGCTGACCTCCAAGGGCGCCAGCGGCGTGACCGGCGCCGGCTTCATCACGCTGGCAGCGACGCTGGCCGTGATTCCCGACTTGCCGGTGGCCGGCATGGTGCTGATCCTCGGCATCGACCGCTTCATGAGCGAATGCCGCGCGCTGACCAACATTGTCGGCAACGGCGTCGCCTGCGTGGTGGTGTCCGCGTGGGAACGCGAACTGGACCGTTCGCGCCTGGACGACACGCTGCGCCGCGATACGGTGGAAATCACGAACTGATCGCCGGCTGATGCCTGCTGCGGGACGTCGATTCGGACGTCCCGCTTTTTTTTGCCTTCCCCGCGGCGCGTTTCGAGCAGCCTTCGTACGCATCCCGCCAGTTCGCCATACAATCCGGTCTTTGCACCTTCATGGAGGCCGGCTTGCAGCCGATCATTTCCGTCAAGAACCTGACCAAGCAGTACGAATCGGGATTCCAGGCGCTCAAGGGCGTCGATCTCGACATCCGCCGTGGCGAAATCTTCGCGCTGCTCGGCCCCAACGGCGCCGGCAAGACCACGCTGATCAATATCATCTGCGGCATCGTCAATCCGAGCGGCGGCACGGTGCTGGCCGACGGCCACAATGTCGTGACCGAATATCGCGCCGCGCGCACGAAGATCGGCCTGGTGCCGCAGGAGCTGTCGACCGATGCGTTCGAGACGGTTTGGGCTACCGTCAACTTCAGCCGCGGCCTGTTCGGCAAGCCGAAAGACCATGCGCATGTCGAAAAGACGCTGCGCGCGCTGTCACTGTGGGACAAGCGCCACGACAAGATTTTTGCGCTGTCCGGCGGCATGAAGCGGCGCGTGATGATTGCAAAAGCGCTGTCGCATGAACCGCAGATTCTGTTCCTCGACGAACCGACCGCCGGCGTTGACGTCGAGCTGCGGCGCGACATGTGGGACATGGTGCGCAGCCTGCGCGAGAACGGCGTCACCATCATCCTGACCACGCATTACATCGAGGAAGCGGAAGAAATGGCCGACCGCATCGGCGTGATCCGCAAGGGCGAGATCATTCTGGTCGAGGAAAAGAAGGCCTTGATGGCGCAGCTCGGCAAGAAGCAGTTGCGTCTGCACCTGCAGCACCCGCTGAGCCACGTGCCGCCCGAGCTTGGTGGCCTGCCGCTGGAATTGTCGGCGGACGGCAATGAACTGGTCTACACCTTCGACGCGCAAAGCGAGCAGACCGGCATCGGCGAGCTGCTGCGCAAGCTCAACGAGCACGGCATCGACTTCAAGGACCTGCAGTCGAGCCAGAGCTCGCTGGAGGAAATCTTCGTCAACCTCGTGAAGGCAGACGCATGAACATCTACGCTATCCGCGCGCTCTATCTGTTCGAAATGGCGCGCACCTGGCGCACGCTGATGCAAAGCATCGCCTCGCCGGTCATTTCGACCTCGCTCTATTTCGTCGTGTTCGGCTCGGCGATCGGCTCGCACATGGTGGAAATCGGCGGCGTCAGCTACGGCGCCTTCATCGTGCCCGGCCTGATCATGATGGCGCTGATGACGCAGAGCATTTCGAACGCCTCCTTCGGCATCTTCATGCCGAAATGGTCGCGCACCATCTATGAAATCCTGTCCGCGCCGGTTTCCCATGTCGAAATCGTCATCGGCTACGTCGGCGCCGCCGCCACCAAGTCCATCGTGCTGGGCCTGCTGACGCTGGTCACTGCGCGGCTGTTTGTTTCCTTCGACATCGCGCATCCGCTATGGATGATCTTTTTCCTGATGCTGACCTCGATCACCTTCAGCTTGTTCGGCTTCATCATCGGCGTGTGGGCGCCCAGCTTCGAAAAGCTGCAGATCATTCCGCTGATGATCGTCACGCCGCTGGCGTTCCTCGGCGGAAGTTTTTATTCGATCGAGATGCTGCCGCCATTCTGGCAAAAGGTCGCGCTGGTCAACCCGGTGGTGTACCTGATCAGCGGTTTCCGCTGGAGTTTCTTCAATGTCGCCGACGTCAGCGTGGCAATCAGCCTGGGCATGACGCTGGTATTCCTGGCCGCCTGCATGGTGGTGGTCTGGCTGATCTTCAAGACCGGCTATCGGCTGAAGACCTGAAGACGCAAACATTGCCCATTCATCAGCGTTTTTGCAAACAAATGTCAAAAACGGCATACATCCGTACGACAATTTCGCTTAAATTGCCGTACGGCATGGACGGTTTTTCGCCGTCACGGTAACATTCGCCCTGTAGCGCCCCATTCCGTTTGCAGCCGATCTGCTGCAACGTCTTCATCGAACGCATTGTGTTTGCTCAGCAAATCCGTGCCGGGCGATTCCTCGCTGTGGAATGAGCAGCCTGGATTTTTGATCAGCACAATGCTTACCGAACAGTACGATTCCCTTCTGGTCCTGGTGTCCATCGCTGTCGCAATTCTGGCGTCCTATACGGCGCTGGACATGGCCGAGCGCATCAATTCCATCAATCACAAGGGCAGCTTTGCCTGGCTGGGCGGCGGCGCCATCGCGATGGGCATCGGCATCTGGTCGATGCACTTCGTCGGCATGCTGGCGTTCCGGCTGCCGATCCCGCTGGGCTACGACCTCGAAATCAGCGCGCTGTCGCTGCTGATCGCCATCCTGACGTCCGGCTTCGCGCTGTGGCGCGTCAGCCAGCCCAGTCTGCCGCTGAAGCAGTTGCTGGGCAGTGCGGCATTGATGGGCGTGGCAATCGCCACCATGCATTACATCGGCATGGCATCGATGCACATGGAGCCCGGCATCGAATACGATCCCTGGCTGTTCGTCGCTTCGATCGCCATCGCGATCGCTGCGTCCGGCGCTGCGCTATGGATTGCCTTCGCCTTGCGCAGGAACATGCCGCATGCGCGCCTGGCGCGTGCTTCGGCCGCCGTTGTGATGGGTGCCGCCATTGCCGGCATGCATTACACCGGCATGGCGGCGGCCAAATTTCCGCTCGGCAGCATCTGCATGTCCGCCACCGAAGGCATCGGCCCTGGCTGGCTGGCGATCGTGGTCATCATCGTCACGCTGGCGGTGCTGGCGATTGCGCTGCTGACGTCGGTATTCGATGCGCGGCTGGAAACGCAGACGGCCAAGCTGGCGCGCTCGCTGGCGGAAGCCAACGAAGAACTGACGCAACAAGCGCTGCACGACAACCTGACCAAGCTGGCCAACCGCAGCCTGCTGGAAGACCGGCTGGAGCAGATGCTGCATAAGGCAGTGCGCGAACGCACGCGCTTTGCGCTGATGTTCCTGGACCTCGACGGTTTCAAGGCCATCAACGATTCGCTCGGCCACCACATCGGCGACCTGCTGCTGATCGAGGTGGCGCAGCGCTTCCGCAACAACATCCGCGCGCAGGAAACCGTGGCGCGGCTTGGCGGCGACGAATTCGTGGTGCTGATCGAGGTCGACGATCCGGAAGACGCGGCGCCGGTCGCCGAGAAACTGGTGAATCTGATCAACCAGCGTTTCCAGATCGGCGCGCATGATCTGGGTGTGTCCGCCAGCATCGGCATCGCGGTCTACCCGGAGAATGGCCGCACCAGCCATGAATTGCTGGTTAATGCCGATGCCGCGATGTACCACGCCAAATCTGCCGGCCGCAACGGTTATCGTTTCTTCGAAACCTCGATGAACACCAATGCGCACAATCAGCTACAGGTCATGCAGGACCTGCGGCTCGCACTGGAGCGCAAGCAGTTTTGCCTGCACTATCAGCCGAAAACCAATGCGGCCAGCGGCGAAGTGATCGGCGCCGAAGCGCTGCTGCGCTGGCAGCACCCGGTGCGCGGCATCGTCGGGCCGACCGAATTCATTCCGCTGGCGGAAAAGTCGGGCCTGATCGTGCCGATCGGCGAATGGGTGCTGGACGAGGCATGCAGGCAGATGCGCAGCTGGTACGACGAAGGCCACCGCAACTGGAAAGTTGCGGTCAACCTGTCGGCTATGCAGTTCATGCACGAGCATCTGCTCGAGATGGTGCAGACAACCCTGCAGCGCCACGGTTTGCCGGCGCAATGCCTGATTCTCGAAGTGACGGAATCGACTGCGATGCACGATGTCGAAGCCAGCCTGGCAATTCTGAACCAGCTGGTTCAGCTCGGCATCGACATATCGATCGACGATTTCGGCACCGGCTATTCCAGCCTGCTGCATCTGAAACGCATGCCGGCGCGCGAGTTGAAGATCGACCGTGGATTCATCCATAACCTGTCGCAGGACACCGACGATGCCGCGATCGTGTCGGCCATCATCGGACTGGGCCGCTCGCTGGACCTGCACATCGTGGCCGAAGGCGTGGAAACCGAAAAGCAGCAGAATTTCCTGACCTCGCTTGGTTGCAGCACACTGCAAGGATTCTTCCTCGGCAAGCCGATGCCGCTGGATCAGTTCAACGCGGCGATCAGCATACGCACCAAGGCCGCCTGATCACGATACGCACCGCCCGCATCGCGGGATGGGACGGTGCGGGATCGAGCATCAGGCCAGCGCCGGATAATCGGTATAGCCCTCCGCCGACGGCGCATAGAAAGTATCCGGACGCGGCTCGTTCAGCAAGGCATCCAGCTTCAGGCGACGCGGCAGATCCGGATTGGCGATGAACAGCTTGCCGAACGCCACGGCATCCGCCTCACCGCTCCGGATCACCTGCTCCGCCGTTTCCTTGCTCATCTTTTCATTCGCGATATACACGCCGCCGAAGGCCTTTTTCAAGGCCGGTCCGATGCGCTTGTCGCCCAGCGATTCACGCGCGCAGATGAAGGCGATGCCGCGCTTGCCGAGCTCGCGCGCGACATAACCGAAAGTCGCCAGCGGATCGGAATCGCTCATGTCGTGCGAATCGCCGCGCGGCGCCAGGTGCATGCCGACACGCGACGCGCCCCAGACGGCAATGCACGCATCCGTCACTTCCAGCATCAGGCGCGCGCGATTTTCGATCGAACCGCCGTACGCATCGCTGCGCTGGTTGGTGCCATCCTGCAGGAACTGATCGAGCAGATAGCCGTTGGCGCCATGCACTTCGACGCCGTCGAAGCCGGCGCGCTTCGCGTTTTCGGCGCCCTTGCGGTAGGCGGCGACGATGCCGGGAATTTCATCGAGACCAAGCGCGCGCGGCGTCACGTATTCGCGTTGCGGGCGCACCAGGCTGACATGGCCTTTCGGCTGGATCGCGCTCGGCGCCACCGGTAGATCGCCGTTCAGGAAGATCGGGTCGGAAATGCGGCCGACGTGCCACAGCTGCAGGAAAATCTTGCCGCCTTTTGCATGTACCGCCTGCGTGACCAGCTTCCAGCCTTCGACCTGTTCGTCGGACCAGATGCCCGGCGTGTTGGCGTAGCCAACGCCTTGCGGCGTAACGGCCGTGGCCTCGCTCAGGATCAGGCCGGCCGAGGCGCGCTGCGCATAGTATTCCGCCATCAGCGCATTCGGTACGCGGCCTTCGCCGACCGCGCGCGAACGCGTCAATGGCGCCATGATGACGCGGTTGGGAAGGGTCAGGTCGCCGACCTGGATAGGATCGAACAAGGTAGTCATGTCATTCTCCGCATGGTTGAGGCGACCGTTCGATCGCCATATTGAAGTGGATGCTGCTTACAGATGGCCATTCATGTGTTTCAGGAAGGCCGTGATGGTTGTCTCGTTGCGCTTGTAGAAAATCCACTGTCCGACGCGCTTCGACGTCACCAGGCCGGCTGCCTGCAGCGCGGCAAGATGCGCGGATACGGTGGATTGCGACAGGCCGGCGCGCTGGTCGATCAGGCCTGCGCACACGCCGATCGACAAGGGATGATCCTGCTGCGAGAAGTACGCCTCCGGCGTTTTCAGCCAGGCCAGTATCTGGCGGCGCACCGGATTTGCCAGCGCCTTGTGAACGGCATCGATATCGATGGACATGGTTTTCCTCCTATCTTCTTTCGTAAATCAACGATTCAAATATCGTCTCTTTCAGATATTTATATCGTCATATTACGATATAAATAGAAAAATTGCAGGCCGCCCGCTTTCTTGCCACCACCATCAATGACGATAATTTATTGCATCTAAGATGCACCTTATCTTAAACTGACGGCTTCCCTCCGAGGGATGTCTCCAAAAAACAAACAGGAACAGCATGCTATTACGTTTCGCCTGGCTCAACGACTTCATCCCCAGCTCCACCCCCATCGACCGTTACGAAAGAATGCGCGCCTCAGCCGGCGCCTTGTTCGGCATCGTATTGACCGGGCTGATCTGTTATCTGGTTCTCGGCAAGGAACCGTCCGCGTTCTGGCTGATCGCGCCCATGGGCGCGTCGTCGGTGCTGCTGTTAGCGGTGCCCTCGAGTCCGCTGGCGCAACCGTGGTCGCTGATCGGCGGCAACCTGGTCGCGGCAGTGGTCGGCGTCACGGTGACCAAGCTGGTCGGCGAACCCATTCTTGCCGCCGGCATCGCCATCTCGCTGGCGATCGGCGGCATGTTCTGGCTGCGCTGCATTCATCCGCCCAGCGGTGCGGTGGCATTGACTGCGGTCCTCGGCGGACCCGCGCTGCACCATCTCGGCTACTGGTTCGTTCTGGTGCCGGTGATGCTGAACTCGTTCATCCTGCTGTTCACCGCGCTGTTTTACAACAACGCGACCAAACGCCGTTATCCGCACAAGGTGCATGTGCCGAGCCCGAACCGGCCGGACACGATCGATGCGTCGCCGATGGATCGCGTCGGCATCACCCCGGCGGATCTGGACGCCGTGCTGGAACGTTACAACCAGGTATTGAACATCAGCCGCGAAGATCTGGAATCCATCGTCGAACAGACCGAGATGCAGGCGCACCGTCGCCGCTTTGGCGACCTGCGCTGCAAGGATGTCATGTCCAAGGATGTCATCATCGCGGAATTCGGCACGCCCCTGTCGGACGCGTGGCACCGCCTGCACGATCACAAGGTGACGGCCTTGCCGGTCATTGATCGCGCCAATCGCGTGGTCGGCATCATCACCAAGGCGGATTTTCTCGAGCATGCAGACGTCAAACCGCATGCCGGCCTGACCGAACGCCTGACGGACCTGATCCGGCCTACCTTGCAGACGCATACCGACAAGGAAGAAGTGGTCGGTCAGATCATGACGACACAAGTGCGCACCGCGCTGGAGACCCAGCCACTGGTCGAGCTGGTAGAGTTGATGTCCGATGAACGCCTGCACCAGGTGCCGGTCGTCAACGAGCAAGGCAAGCTGGTCGGCATACTGACGCAGTCGGACATGATTGCCGCACTGTACGAGAGCGCATTCGGCAGCAAGTAATGCGGCCGTAAAGCCCACTCGCCGCCATTCAACATCAGCAACGGATTAACAGGAGAACACCATGTCAGCCACGCCAGGGACCGATTACAGCGCCGTCTTGCCCAGCCTGCTCGTCGAACAGACTTCGGACGCCATCATCTTTGCCGACAAGGGAGGCACGGTTCGCCTGTGGAACCACGGTGCGGAGCGCATTTTCGGCCACGCGGCCGCCGACGTGATCGGCGGGCCGCTGGACATCATCATTCCGGAAAAGCTGCTGGCCGCGCATAACACCGGTTTCAACAATGCGATGAGTACCGGCACGATGAAGTACGTCAACAAGGTGCTGACCACGCGGTCGATGCGCAAGGACGGCACCACGATCTATGTCGACATGAGTTTCGACATGATCCGCGATGCCGGCGGCAACATCCTCGGCGCGCTGGCCATCGCGCGCGACAGCACCGAACGCTATACCGCGGAGCGCGCAACGCGCGTACGCATCGCCGAACTGGAAAAAGCAGTCGCCGACAAGGCCGACTAAACTCGCGGCAGCCGGCCTAGACCGGCATGAAAAAACGGCGACATCAGTTTCATACCGATGCCGCCGTTATTGTTTGTGCGCGCATTCCCGCGCGTACCCCGCTACCGTCAGGATTTGAACAGCCGTTCGCGCACGTGTTCTTCGTGGAAGACCTGGTGCGAGGGCTTGAGCAGATCGCTGCGGCTGACGATGCCGACCAGACGCAGCGAATGCTCGTCCGCCACCACCGGCAGGCGTTCCAGATGCTCGACCGCCATACGGCGGCCGACCACCTGGCAGGTTTCGGTCGACAAGGCGACGCTGGTCTTGCGGTCCTCGAACAAGGTCGCCAGCGGCGTGTTTTCGCCATGCGTGCGCAAACCCTGCATCAATGTTGCGCGATCCAGCATGCCGACCAGCACGCCCTGCTCGTCCAGCACAGGGAAGCCGCGGTGCGACTGGTCGCTGCCGAAATACAGCGCCATCACTTCGCCGAGCTTGGCCGCGGACGACACCACCTTCACATCGGTCGTCATCACTTCACCGACGAAGGCACGTTCCTGCGGATCGACGCTGTACTCGCGGTAGATATGCAGGCCGCGGCGCGCGATCTTTTCCGTCATGATCGAGCGCTTCATCACCAGCACCGTGAAGCCGTAAGAGACTCCGGTCGCCAGCAGCAGCGGCAGCAAGGCGTTGAAATCGCCGGTCAACCCCAGCGCGAAGATGGCTGAAGTCAGCGGCGCGCCGAGCACGCCGGCCAGCACCGCCGCCATGCACACCAGCGGCCACAGCGTCGGATCGGTTCCCGGCACCACGCTGGAAATCACCACGCCCAGTCCGGCGCCCAGCATCAGCAAAGGCGCCAGCACGCCGCCGGAAGTGCCGGACGCCAGCGCGATGACCCAGATGATTGCCTTCACGCACAGCAGCGACAACGCAATCGACACGCCGAGATGGCCGTGCAGCAGATCCGCGATCACGTCATAGCCAACACCCAATGCGCGCGGCTGGAAATACCCGCCGACACCGACCGCCACTGCGCCCAGTGCGGGCCACCACATCCAGTGCACCGGCAGCTTGCCGAACCAGTCTTCGATCTTGTACAGCGCGGAGGACATTGCCGCCGACAGCATGCCGCTCAGCAGGCCGGCGACGATACAGATAATGAAGGCTTCCCAGCCGACCGTCGCGGTCTGCATCGGGAACAAGGGGCCGCTGCCCATCAGCAGCGGCCGTGCGAAACCGGCGACCGCGCAGGCGATCATGACCGGAATCAGGCTGCGCGGACGCCATTCGAACAGCAGCAGCTCGACCGCCAGCAGCACCGCCGCGATCGGCGTGCCGAACACGGCCGTCATGCCGGCCGTTGCGCCAGCCACCAGCAGCGTCTTGCGCTCGGCCGCGCTGACCGAAAAGTTCTGCGCAATCAGCGAACCGATCGCGCCGCCGGTCATGATGATCGGTCCTTCGGCGCCGAACGGTCCGCCGCTGCCGATCACGATGCCGGAAGTCAGCGGCTTCAGCACCGCGACCTTCGGCGACATCTGGCTTTTCTTGAACAGGATGGCTTCCAGCGCTTCCGGAATGCCATGGCCGCGCACCTTGTCGGTGCCGTAGCGCGCAATCAGGCCGGCGATCAGGCCGCCGATGATCGGCACGATAATCACGGCCGCGCCCAACATGTTGTCGGCCGGCGAGCGTTCGACGAAGGAAAAGGTCTGGAAGAAGAACAGGTTCGTGAAGAAGTAGATCAGCTTCAGCAGCACGAATGCCGCGATCGTGCTGAGCGAGCCGATCAGTACCGCGATCCCGCACAGGAACAGCACGCGATGGTCGGACGAGAAGTCACGTTGATGAGATTGCATGGATAGTCAATATAACGAGTCGAAATAAAGTGACGGCGATCAGCTTTCGCTCTCGCCGTCGTTGAAAGCGGAAATGCGCGCGACCTTGAACACCCTGGACAGCGAGCGCAGTTCATTGCGATGCAATTCGGCCAGGTGTCGCAGCTGTTTTTCGCCGAGCGCGGTCAGGCTGACCCTCACCTGGCGGCGATCGGTCAATCCGGGAGAACGCGACACCAGCCCCGCCTTTTCGCAGCGCGACACCAGCGCCACGGCGCCGTGATGCTGAATCTGCAAGCGTTCGGCCAGCTGGCCGACGCTCGCCCAATCCTGTCCGGGAAATCCCTTGATGTGCAGCAGCACCAGATAATGCAGCGGCGTCAATCCCACGCTTTGCGCCGCATCCTCGCTGAAACGCAAAAAGCGCCGCAATTGGTAGCGGAACTCGGAAAGTGCCTCGAAATCGGATTGCTCCAGCAGGGAAGAAGCCATGTCGTACGATGCGCGGGCTGCGGTAAAACCGGCAATTATATCACAATGTGATGCAATTCCCGACGCGCCCTTCTCCCGTGCGACGGTCGACGCGTCAGGTCGCAGTGCTGCTTGCAGGCGGCGTCTTCATTTCGCGCAGCAAATAGACCAGCGCGGCGCCATGCACCAGGCGGATTCTCTGCTCGGCGGCAAAATCGATGGCGTTCGGCGTGAAGCTGCCGGTCGTCACGTAGATGCATTCGTGGCCGTCGTCCGCCAGCACCGCCTGATGCAGTTCCCGCAGCGGTTCGATGCCGGTGGTCGGCGCCTTCCAGCGACGGCAGGCGACCAACCCCTTGGTTACGCCGCTGACGACGGAGAAATCGGCGGCGGCATGCTCCAGCCTGCTCACGGTAAAGCCGTCGCGCACCAAGGCCTGCTCGACGCCGGCAGAAAACTGCTGCCACGACAAGGCGCGGAAAGCCTGCAGACGGTGTTCGACGTAGGCCGGATTCGGCGCGCGGAACTGCCGCCAGGCGGCGATGGCGCCGATGATCCAGAACGGCAAGCTGGTCATTGCGCCGAACAGCTTGTACGGCGCCGGCAACGCGGCGTAGCCGAGCAGCGCAATGAAAGCGGCTATCAGCACGCTCACCCACCAGCGCGCGCGCAGCAGCAATGCAAATATGGAATTCTTCTTCAAGCTCAGCTTCATACCATTCCCTCATCCTGTTCGACGCGCATGATAGCGCAGTCGGCCGCTATGGCCGCACATCAAATTGCAGGATGGGGTATTCCATCGTAAGCTGGCGCATTGATCGAACAAGTGCCCGACCATGCAAGACAGCAGCTACCAGCAACGCATTCATGATGAACTGGCACGCCTCGGCATTCCGATGGACTGGATCATCGCCAAGCAATTGCCTTTTTATCCGGAAGCCCGTGAACTCGTCGTCGCGGAAGCCGACGCGCAAGGCCGCGAATATTTGCTGACGCCCGCCGCCGCGCAAGCCTGGCAAAACATGAAGCAGGCAGCCGCGGGCGACGGCATCGCGCTGGAAATCGTTTCCTCCTTCCGCACCATCGAAAGGCAGATCGACATCATCCGCAACAAGATCGCGCGCAACATGCCGATGGAAACCATCCTGACGCTGAGCGCGCCGCCGGGTTACAGCGAACATCACAGCGGCCGCGCGATCGATATCAATACGCCGGGCTGCGTGCCGACGGAGGAAGAATTCGCCGATACCGACGCCTTCCGCTGGCTTGAACGCCATGCCGCCCGCTTCGACTTCAGACTGTCCTACCCGCGCGGCAATACGCTGGGCTTCATTTACGAACCGTGGCACTGGTGCCACCACGGTTGAGCGGCATCAGCCCAGCAAGCGTTCGACCACGTGATTGATGGCGGCGCCGCCGCAAACCAGCCAGCAGAACAATAGCGCCGCCAGCGCCAAGGGACGCAGCCCTGCCCGACGCACGGCGCCGACATGCGTGCACAAGCCCAGCGCCGCCATCGCCATCGACAGAAGCAGCGTATCGGCCTCGTTCACGTGCGCCAGTACCGATGGCCTTATCCAGCCCAGCGAGTTGAAACCGACAACCACGATAAAAGCGAAGGCAAACCAGGGGATCGCGAGTTTATGTGCCTGGCTCCCATGCTGGCGACGCGCGCCAGATGTTTCGCGGCCTTTCCACGCGAATGACAGCGCGATCAGGAAAGGCGCCAGCATCATGACCCGCACCATCTTCGCGATCACCGCGGCATCCGCGGTTTCCGGACTGATCGAACGGCCGGCCGCCACCACCTGCGCCACTTCATGCACCGTCGAACCGATATAGATGCCAAAACCGGATGGCGACGACGGCAGCAGCGCGACATGCGCATTCAGGCGATACAGCCAGGGATAAAGAAAAATCGCAATGGTGCCAAACGCCACCACGGTTGCGACTGCGATCGCCACCTGTTCGCTGCGTGTGCGCAGCACAGGCGCCGTTGCCATCACCGCAGCGGCGCCGCAGATCGCGCTGCCGGCGCCGATCAGCATTGCGGCATCGCGATCCAGGCCAAGCAGTTTGACGCCAACCAGCAATGCAAGACCGAAAGTCGACGACAGCACCAGGGCATCGATGACGATGCCAGCCCATCCGACGTGCCCGATGTCCTGGAAGGTCAAACGAAATCCATACAATACGATCCCGAGACGCAGCAGGTTTTGCCGGCTGAAATGCACGCCGCTTTCGCACTGCGCCGCCAGCCGGCCATAGAAGCTGTTACCCGCCGCCATGCCGAAAACGATGGCCAGGGTCAGCGCGCTGATCCCTTGCGCCTGGAAAAACGGCAATCGACCGGCTGCGATCGACACCAGCCCGATCGCGAACGCCAGCAGCAGGCCGGGCAGAAAGCCGCGCCATTTGTCCAACGGAAGCGGCGATGCAGCATCCGGCGCTTGCCGCCTCTCGAAATGCGGCGTATCGGCTTGCATGAGATTCTCCTTGAGGATATTTGCATGCAGGCACTGTACGCATTCCAATTAAATATAAAAAACGGTATATTATTATATAAATAAGCTGTTTTTTAGGTAGATATCCATGCGCCTCACCTTGCGTCAGCTGCAGATATTCCTTGCGGTGTCCGACCATGGCAGCACCATGGCCGCGGCCGACGCCGTGGCGCTGTCGCAGTCGGCAGCGAGCGCCGCGCTCAATGAGCTTGAAGGCGTGCTCGGCGTGCAGCTGTTCGACCGTGTCGGGAGAAGACTCGTCCTCAACGACAACGGCCGCCTGCTGCTGCCGCAGGCAAGGCAGATGCTGGATTGGGCGCAGTCGATCGAGCAGCAATTTTCCGTAGCGGACGGCAATGCCACCGGACTGCAAATCGGCGCCAGCATGACGGTCGGCACCTATTTCTTGCCGCGCATCGTCGCCGCCTGCGCAACGGAACAAGGCTTGAACAATCCGCGCGTGATGATCGCAAACACGGCCGATATCGTCGCGGCTGTAGCCGGCTTCACCGTTGACGTCGGCTTGATCGAAGGGCCGTGCCATGATCCCGAACTGCAGGTTGAACCATGGATCAGCGATGAAATGGTGATCGTATGTGCGCCAACGCATCCGCTGGCGCAGAAAAACCGGCACAGGAAAGTCACGCTCAGGATGCTGCGCGAGGCGCACTGGTTATTGCGCGAGCCGGGATCGGGCACACGCGAGGTGGTGGAAAACGCGCTGTTGCCGCATCTGCACCAGCTGCGCTCCGCCGGCGAATTCGGCAATTCGGAAGCGATCAAGCATGCGGCGGCCGCCGGACTTGGGGTCAGCTGCATGTCGCGGCTGGTCGTCAGCGATCTGCTGGAAAGCGGCAGGCTGGTGGAACTGGCCACCACGCTGCCCGCCTTTTCACGCAGCTTCTATCTGGTCTACCGCAAGAACAAGCTGCTGTCGGCGCGGCTGCGATCCTTCATCGACTTCTGCCGCGCATGGCCTATGCGCTGACTGCGTGCAGCGATCGCTCTCACGCAATCAAATAGCGATTTGTCTATTCTGCTAGAACTGTTCCCATTCCCCGCTTGCGACTGCGGCAGCCGGCTGGTTCGCGGCCGGCGCTGGAATACGCCTGGTTTCCTGCGCTGCGGCTGGTTTCAATGTGGGACGCGCGGCGCCATTTCTTTCCGGTTTCACATCCGGACGCGGCAGGCGCGCGGGAGCGGAGGCCTGCACCTGCGTCAATACCGTGCCGTCGAGCTTGAAGACGCTGACCACGTCGGACAGTTTGTCTGCCTGGTCCTGCAGCGATTCCGCGGCTGCGGCGGCCTCTTCCACCAATGCCGCGTTCTGCTGCGTCACCTGGTCCATCTGCATCACGGCCTGGTTGATCTGTTCGATGCCGGCAGTCTGCTCCTGGCTGGCAGCCGTGATCTCGCTCATGATGTCGGTCACGCGCTGCACGCTTTCGACCACTTCCTGCATGGTCGCGCCCGCTTCGTTGACCAGGCGCGAACCCGTGCTGACCTTGTCCACCGAATCGCCGATCAGCGCCTTGATCTCCTTCGCGGCATTGGCCGAGCGTTGCGCCAGATTGCGCACTTCGCTCGCCACCACGGCGAAACCACGCCCCTGCTCGCCGGCGCGCGCCGCTTCGACGGCAGCGTTCAGCGCGAGGATATTGGTCTGGAAGGCGATGCCGTCGATGACGCCAATGATGTCGACGATCTTGTTCGCCGATTCATTGATCGAACCCATCGTCTCGACAACCTGCGACACGACTTGGCCGCCCCTCCTCGCGACATCGGACGCGGACAGCACCAGCTGGTTGGATTGCCGCGCATTGTCGGCATTCTGCTTGACGGTGCTGGTCAGCTCCTCCATCGAGGACGCGGTTTCTTCCAGCGAGCTGGCCTGTTCCTCTGTCCGCGAGGACAGGTCGAGGTTGCCGCTTGCGATCTGGCTTGAGGCGGTGGCGATCGTATCGGTGCCGATGCGCACCTGCGAGACGATGCGTACCAGGCCCTCGTTCATGTCCTTCAAGGCTTGCAGCAGCTGACCGGTTTCGTCGCGAGAACGCACTTCGATGCGGCCGGTCAGGTCGCCGTCTGCGACCTTGCGCGCCAGTTCGACTGCCTGGCTGAGCGGCCGCGTGATGCTGCGCGTGGCGAGATAGGCAAACAGCGCGCTCAGAAAAATCGCTGCCGCGGCGAGGACTTCCAGTTCCGCTTTCGCCGTGTCCGCCTGCGTATTTGCTTCATCGCCGGACTTTTTCATCAGCCCGGCCTGATAGTCGGCCAGGTCATCCAGCCTGGAGAAATACGCCGTCTGCACCGGTCGCAATTCGGTAAACAGCAGGGCCGTCGCTTCCGACTGCAAACCGCTCTTTGCCATGCGAACGAAGTTGTCCAGCAAGGGGCGGAACTTTGCATGCGTATCCGTCAACGCGGAAAGGTGCCGCCGACCATCAGGCGTCTTGACCGTGCCGTCTAGCTGCCTGAGATTCTTTTCGATCACATCGATATTTCTGGCGATGATCGCGAACTCGTTCTCGACATCCTTGGCATCCGTGCTCAGCAGTGTGTTGCGCATGCCGCGCGCGATTTCGTTGATGTCATCCTTGATATGGTGAATGACCACAGTCTTCGGATAACGATCCTGGTTGGTCAATTCCATTGCATCGTCCAACCCGTCTATCTGCACATAGGCGATGCAGGCAAGAACCACCAGAATGGCGACAACGCTGCCGAAGCTCAGAGCCAGACGCTGGCCGATTTTCAGATTTTTCATGTGCATTTCATCTTTCTTGGCGAGGTTGGGACAAACAGCACGGAAGGAAATGGTTCGCGGCGCGTACCGCGGTGGTCGGCCTTGGCCGGCGATGAGAAATGTCGGCGGGCATATGTCATGCGGTGCAGCCGGAGTTCGAGCCGTCCTCTTCTTCCTCGTCCGGCGCAGACGGCATGCGATTGCATGCTGCTCTTGAATAGAAACTCTTCTGCTCCCAGTCGCAATCGCTTTTTTTCCGGCTCGTCCGATAACTCGGCACCTGTGCGAAAAAATTCTTCTGTTCCCAGTCGTTCAGCTTTCTGAGCAATTCCACCGTGCGTTCGTTGACCAGTATCTCAAGCATGGTCGTCATCGAATGCCCGTAGTGACAGGCCAGGCGCTCCAGATTGCGCTTTGCGGGAATCGTCATCAGGCATTGCAGAAGCTCTCTTTTTCCTCCCAGACCAAGATGCCGATTTCGGTAGCGACGTTGTTTTTCTGCGTTGGTCAGTGCCATGCGTTTCTTTTAGGTGACATCCGGATTGCGACCGCGTCAACGATCGTCTTTACGCTGCAATGCATTCTATGCGTTGGATTACAGCAAGTTCCGGTTACGGAGTAACTGGATGCCCCTGCATCCTGATGCCTTGCATGAAACGGAGCCGTATTGAACGATGCGGTAGCGGCGAGATACTAGTGCGTTCGCCATACTTGTCAATAAGCAGGAAAAAGCATGAGCGACCAGCGAGGTCAATCGAGCACGGTGGGCCGATCACGGTGGGGCCGCTCGATGATGAGGGATGCAATTCCGTCCAATACGGGACGCCACCTTTCGTCATTCATGGATTCATCCGCGTCCGACACATTTGTCCGGACGATATCGGTGTGCCTGTCGGCATCTCGCCACCATCGAGCGGCTTCATCGCGTACAGCGTTGTGCATTCCACCCGCGCGGCAAGCCAGGCAGACCGGTTCTACCCGTTCCACATAAGACTTTCCAAATTCCGGCCAAAGCCCTTATACTGTATGCATATACAGTATTTGAACATCATCCTTTTTGGAGGTTTCATGGCCGCAGTCCCGT
>DATMTZ010000331.1:0-2509 GCA_035563975.1 Oxalicibacterium sp.
GCCGAGGTTGTCCGGGCTCAGGCCCAGCGCATCGGCCAGCGCGCGGTTGCTGGGCTTTTTCAGCACGATGCCGCCCGGCGTGACAACGGCCGGCAGATCCGCTGCGCCGATGTCGAAACGCGCCATCAGTTCCGCCGCGACGCCGTGCTGGTCGGCATCGAAGTAGGCGGCCGGATGCGCATTGCGGGCCAGGAATTCGCGCAGGCCGAGCGCGTTGCCGGTTTGCGCGGAGCCGAACACGATCACGCCGCCGCCTTCGCGGTCTTCGATGAAGGCGACGCGCCGCAGGATGTAGGCGCGCATGATCAGTTCGCTCAGGTCGGCTTCCGAAATGACCAGCGTGCGCAGCGCTTCCTCGTCGAGCACGATCATGTCGCACTCGGTCAGCGTGCGCGCGGCGGCTACGGCGGCGCGGCCGGCCAGCGTGCCGATGTCGCCGGTGAACATGCCGGCGCCGAAGGTGCCGATGATGCGCGAGCGGATCGCAGTGCTGCGTTCTACCTGGATCGAGCCGGAGACGATGATGAAGGTGTCGATATGCCGCTGCCCCTGCTGAAACAGCACGTGGCCCGCGGGAAGACGGCGCCGATCGCCGTAGCGCTCGATGACCTGCATCTGTTCCTGCGTCAGCATCGGAAAGATCTGCTCGTGACGATTGTGCGTCAGCGATTCGAGCGGAGTAGGCGAGGTGGACATAGCGGACTTTCTGTTGATCTGTCGACATGCCGGGCGCGATGGTCTTCACCGCAAACCGACGTTCCTGCTTTCGGGACCGATGCTGCACGCTGTCAGACAGCGCGCGGACGGCTTGTCTGACCCGATGTTACGTCAAAGTCTTACCGGAGCGTTCGGAGCGCCATGCAAGAATCGATCGTCGAATGCATTCGGCGTCAACTCGACCATATCGTTCACTTTTCAGGAGACTATCATGACAGCAAGGCTCACCGTATTGCTCGCGGCAATGTTGCTGAGCGCGGGCGCATGGGCGCAACTGTCGGGCGCTTCGGGCGGCACATCGGGCGGCATGTCAGGCGGTACTTCGGGCAGCACGTCGGGCGGTACTTCGGGCAGCACGTCGGGCGGATCAGCCGGCTCCAGCGCGACCGATATCCACAACTCCGGCACCTCCGGCAATGCGTCCGGCCAGCAGCGCAAACGTCATTCGAGCGGCAGCGGTATGTCCGGGAGCAGCACCGACGGTTCGATGGGCGGCAGTTCTTCCGGTGCAAGCGGTTCCGCCGGTTCTACCGGCAGCGGCTCCATGGGCAGCGGCGCGTCGGGAAGCAGCAGCTCGCGCATGGGCGTCGGCTCCGGCGGCAGCAGCGGCACCAGTTCATCCGGCCGTTGAGACGGCGCGTTCCGGCGCGAAGGCGACTCAGTTCGGGCTGACAACCCACCAGTAGTCGCCGTCGTTGTCGTCGCGCAGCACGTAGCGCGCATGCTCGAAATAACGTTGCGGCAGGCGATCGACTTCCGGCGTGCTGTGCGACTCGTTCAGCATGTCGGTGATCATGCTTTGAGCCTTCTTTTTCGGCATGTCGGGTTCCGTGGCGAGCACGAGGATTTCCGCAATGGCAAGCAACGCGTCGCGGTCCGCCTCGTGCTTCCTGCCGGATGCCAGTACGGTAATGCTGCTGATGCGGCCGCTGTCCTTTTCGACGTTGGCGCGCAGCGATACGTCGCCGGAAAACGATTGCTCGAAATAATTATGTAATGCGCCGCGCCGGAGTTCGGCTTCCGCGATGCGATAGGGGTGGGACCAGGATCTCGCGGCGGCATTGAAAGCCTGTACGAACTGCCCGACGGTCATGTCGAATTCGTTATCACGCAGGGGCGCCTCTTCATGCCGCGCCTGAGCGTCGGTGTGGTTCGGCCCGCGCGGCAGTTCACCCCTGCTGCAGGCGAGCAGGCACAGTGCCAGCGCGGCGCAAATGGTCTTCCTCATGTCTCCTCCGGTGCCTTCGGCACGCTGTCTTGATGACAGTTTTCTACGGCGTCGTCGCGCCGTTACCTGCAAGATTACCACCGGACTGCGAGGAAAGCGCGGCCTGATGGCCGCGTTACGCGGCGGCATCCAGAACTGCTCCGGCTGCAACCGGACCGGCTGTGCCGCGCTGCCGTTCGGCAATTCCCCGACCGTGCCAACATGTAGTTGCATAGCGAATTAGTTGGGGATAGAATTGCGGCATGTTCGAAAATTGCCTCTACTTCAATACTTCGGCGCTGGCGCGCATGCTGGAGCGCGAATACGCGAAGGCATTCAAGCCTTTCGGCCTGACGCCGTCGCAGGCATTCATGCTGCGCGCGGTGCTGGAAAAGCCGGGTTTGCTGCAGAGCGAGCTGGCGGACACGATGGTGATTTCCCGCTCCACCGCCACCCGCACGCTGGATGGCCTGCAGCAGATGAAGCTGCTGGAGCGCCGGGCTACCGGCCGCGACGGGCGCGAATCGGCGATCGAGCCGACCAGGGCCGCGCTCGCCATCCGCGACGAACTGAAGGCGGCAAAAC
>DATMTZ010000332.1:0-6243 GCA_035563975.1 Oxalicibacterium sp.
AATCGCATCGGCAACAAGGATGTCGCCCACCAGAGGGGCAAGGAAGAAAAGCAGAGGATGCGCGCGTCCAATCTCGCGCTGGAAGCGGAAAAAAAGGAAAAGGCCTCAGCCAAGTACCGTAACGAACCGGGGCGCCCGAAAAGCAAGCATTGAGCAAAAGCGGCCGCATGTAGCGGCCGTTTTCATTTCGTTGCCGGATGTCCGGCAGCCTGGTGATGGCTCAACCGCTGACGACGCGATTCCTTCCCGCCTGCTTTGCCTGATACAAGGCATGGTCCGCCTTCGCCAGCAATTGCTGCGCGATCGATTCGATCTGATCCTTGCGGTCGACAAAACTCAAGGTCGCCACACCGATCGACACTGTCGCATTCAGGTTTTCGCCGCTCGTCAGCAACAGTGGTTGGTCTGCCACGCTGGCGCGTATGCGTTCGGCCACCGCCAGCGCAGCGTCATGCGGCGCATCGACCAGCAGCACGACAAACTCTTCGCCACCAAAGCGGCCCAACGCATCGCTCAAACGCAACTCGGCCTTGATGCGCGCCGCCACTTCGCATAGCACTTCGTCGCCGCCCTGATGGCCGTAACTGTCGTTCACGTTCTTGAAGTGATCGAGATCGATGTACATCGCCGACAGCGCATAACCGTGGCGGCGCGTGCGGCCCACTTCTTCCAGCAGGCGCCGCTCCACATAGCGGCGGTTGTTCACGCCGGTCAGCGGATCGGTCAGGCCGATGTGCTGCAGGCGTTCGTTGTTGATCACGTTCTCGAGGCAGATCGCCACGATGGACGCGCGGTGCTGCAGGAAATCGCTCGCCATGTTCGCCATGAAACGCTTAGGATCGAGAGAGCCAAGGCTGAGCCAGCCGATCAGCAGGTTGCGGCGGATCAGCGGCAGCACGGCGACGCTGGCCGGCTTCAGCACTGCATCCGGAAACAGGTGACGATGCTGCATTGAATGGTAGGGGCCAAGCACCGGCTTGCGCGCGGGATGCGACAGGTCGTCCACGCCGCTTTGCCGGTCGACAAAAAGCAGATTCGGATAGTCGCTGACGTCGATGCGCAAATCGGTCAGGATGCGGCGGATTTCGGCATCGGGATCGATCAGCGACAGCGTGATGACATCGAGTTCCGACGCTTCGGTCAGCGTGTCGAAGACATGGTCGATCAGTTCCTGGAAGGTATTGGCGCCGATGAACTTCAGGTCGAAGGCCTGATAGCGCTCCATGATCTGCTGGTTGCGGTGCGCTTGCTCCAGCAGGGAATTCAACTGGCTGCGCAACTGCGAGTTTTCGGTAACCAGCGGATTGGTCATGGATGTGTGGGGACTGTTGGAGCGGGTGCCAACAGGTGACGAATACTACCCGCTCGTTTGCACCAAGGCAACTTTGTCGGGGAGTTGGACTACGTTATGTAACAAAAGCGAGGTAAAAGCGCGACAAAGGCGCCGGCCGCTCAGAATGCCAGTTCGGCACCGACCGTTTGTCCGACGTGCACAAGCTGGCCTTCGCCTTCCAGCAGGATCGTATTGATGCCGAAGGTAACGCGATCGCCGACGCGCGCGTTGACGCGATAGGTTTGGAGGATATCCAGCGGATCGGGGCCGAATTCGCCGGTGGCTTGATCGATCGATGGCATCGGGCAGCGCGGGCAGGGTTTGACCGGTTTCAGCAGCGCGGCGCCGATGCGGTAATGCTCCGCGTATTCCTCTTCGAAAGCCGGGATGTCGTCGAGCACGATGTTGGGGCGGAAGCGGTTCATCGGCAGCGCCGCGCGTCCCTGCGCCACCAGCTTCTCGTTCAGGTCCTGCAGCGAGCCGGTGCCGATCACCAGCATCGGGAAACCATCCGAAAAGAAGTTCGGCGCCTTCACGCCATCGGTCCACTTCATGCTGGACAGGCGTTCCGCATCTGGATGAAAACGCGCCAGCCGGCATGGCGTGCCGACCGCGTTGGAAAACCAGGTCGCGGTCGTCTCGTCGCAATCGTAGGCGTCGACTTCGTCGTCCCACACGCGCACGCGGATCAGGCGCTCGTCATCCGGATGCGGCAAGTCGAGCGGGATTTCCAGCGGCAGCATGCCGGGCGCGCGCACTTCCAGCACCTCGCCTTTCAGGCGCGGCACGATCAGGGCCATCTTCGGAAATTCGCGTTGCGTCTGCGCCTCGCCGTCCGCATCCACCAGCATCCACTCGCGGTCGTAGATGTGCCGGCTCATCAGGCCGGCCGGCGTCAGTGTCGCCTCCTGCAACGCGATGCCGGCGCAGGATTTTATCGGATACAGGGTGAGTTCGGCGATGACAGGCATGGATCGTCGATGGAGCAATCAGACGTTGAACAGGAAGTTCAGAACATCCCCATCCTTCACCACATATTCCTTGCCCTCGGCGCGCATCTTGCCGGCTTCCTTCGCGCCGTTCTCGCCCTTGTAGGCGATGTAGTCGTCATAGGAAATCGTCTGCGCGCGGATGAAGCCGCGTTCGAAATCGGTGTGGATCACGCCGGCCGCCTGTGGCGCGGTGTCGCCGACGTGGATGGTCCAGGCGCGCACTTCCTTGACGCCGGCGGTGAAGTAGCTCTGCAGGCCGAGCAGCTTGAAGCCGGCGCGGATCAGGCGGTCCAGGCCCGGTTCTTCCATGCCCATGTCGGCGAGGAAGTCCACCTTGTCTGCATCGTCGAGGTCGGCGATTTCCGCTTCGATCGCGGCGCAGATGGCGACGACCGGCGCATTCTGCGCCTTGGCGTATTCGGTCAGCTTGTCGAGCAGCGGATTGTTGGTGAAGCCGGTGTCCGAGACGTTGCCGACGTACATCGCCGGCTTGGCGGTGATCAGGCACAGCGGCTTGATCAGTTCCTGTTCTTCCTTGTCCAGGCCCATCGCGCGCACGGGTTTGGCTTCGTTCAATTGCGGCATGATGCGTTCGAGCAGCGCGACCAGCTTGGCGGCATCCTTGTCGCCGGAGCGCGCCTTCTTGTTCTCGCGATGGATCGCCTTTTCGACGGTGCCCATGTCGGCCAGCGCGAGTTCGGTCTGGATCACTTCGATGTCGGCGATCGGATCGACGCGGCCGGCGACGTGGATCACGTTGTCGTCTTCAAAGCAGCGCACCACGTTGACGATGGCGTCGGTTTCGCGAATGTGCGCGAGGAACTGGTTGCCCAGGCCCTCGCCTTTCGACGCGCCGGCGACGAGGCCGGCAATGTCGACGAATTCCACCGTGGACGGCACGATGCGCTCCGGCTTGACGATGTCGGCCAATGCCTGCAGGCGCGGGTCGGGCACCTCCACCATGCCGACGTTCGGTTCGATCGTGCAGAACGGATAGTTCTCGGCGGCGATGCCCGCCTTCGTCAGGGCATTGAAGAGGGTGGATTTGCCGACGTTAGGCAGGCCGACGATGCCGCATTTGAGACTCATGATTGTGCTTTGCTGAAGAGGTGATGTAGCCCGCTATTTTACCGTAGCGGGCCGAGGTGCCGAGACGGAACGGCCGCTCGGCGCAGCGTTATTTCGCCGCCGTGTGCAACTGCATCGCCGCCTTGTTGAATTCGCCCTCGCACAGCAGCGGAATGACGGCGAGGCTTTTTTCGATGGCATCGTCGATCAGCGGCTGCTCTTCCTTGCGCGGGCGGTGCAGCACGAAGTCGACCACCGGCTGGTTCAGGTTCAGTGTGCGCGGATGGCCGATGCCGATGCGCAGGCGCCAGTAGTCCTGCGTGCCGAGTGCGGCTGTGATGTCCTTCAGGCCGTTGTGGCCGCCGGAGGAGCCGCCTTTTTTCAGTTTCGCGGTGCCGGGCGGCAGATCGAGTTCGTCGTGCGCGACCAGGATTTCATCCGGCGCAATCTTGAAGAAGCGCGCCAGCGCGCCGACCGACTGGCCGGAACGGTTCATGAAGGTTTGCGGTTCCAGCAGCCACACTTCATTGCCGGTGATGTTCGTTTTCGCGGCGAGCGCGTTGTATTTCGCCTCGCGCACCAGTGAGCAGCGCGCGCTGGCATTCGCCAGATTATCGACCAGCCAGAAACCGGCGTTGTGGCGGGTTTGTTCGTATTCGAGGCCCGGGTTGCCGAGGCCGACGATGAGGCGGATGGACATGGTGCTGAAGGGAAAAAATCCGATTATCGGGGAAAGCCTTATAAAGGCGCAAACAATAAAAAACCCGCCACGAGGACGGGTTTTCGTGAAGCGGTCGACGATTACTTCTTGTCGGCTTCGCCTTCCGGTGCGGCAGCAGCAGCTTCGCCAGCGGCTTCCACTTTGCCTGCCGGGATCGATGCGGTTGCAATCGTTGGGTTCTCGTCACCGCCGTGCTGGACAGCCGACACGCCCTTCGGCAGCTTGATGTCCTTCAGGTGCAACGAGTGGCCGACGTCCATGCCGGACAGATCGACTTCGACGAATTCAGGCAGATCGGCTGGCAGGCAGCTGATGTCCAGTTCGGTCGTCACGTGGCTGATGATGCCGCCATTCAGTTTGACCGCAGGCGAAACTTCCGCGTTGACGAAGTGCAGCGGCACCTTCACGTGGATCTTGTGGGTAGCGTCGACGCGTTGGAAATCAACGTGCAGCACGAGTTGCTTGTATGCGTGAACCTGGAAGTCGCGCAGCAGGACTTTTTCAGCCTTGCCATCCACTTCGAGATCGAGGATCGACGAGTGGAACGCTTCCTTTTTCAATGCGTGGTACAGCGCATTGTGATCGAGCGAGATGTTCATCGGTGCAGCGGTGCCGCCGTACACGATGCCAGGGGTCATGCCTGCAATGCGCTGGCGGCGGCTCGCTCCGGTCCCCAGCTCTTTGCGTGCGAATGCAACTACTTTCATGATAGAGCTCCAAAAATGCAGCCTGAAAATCAAGCTGCGGTTCAATCTCCCGCGACCAGGAGATTATTGAGAGGGTGCGGCAAACCGCACCCGATACGGCAAGCCGATGAACCGGCTTGCTGCCTGCGCATGATGCATGCGCAGGGCTTGACGTTTCTTACTCGGCGAACAGCGACATGACCGAATCGCCCTTCGTGATGCGTTTGAAGGTTTCCGCCAGCAGCGGCGCGCAGGTCAGCACGCGGATCTTGCTGCATGCCTTGGCGGCTTCGGTCAGCGGGATCGTGTCCGTCACCACCAGCTCGTCCAGCGGCGAGGTCGTGATGCGCTCGATCGCCGGGCCGGACAGCACCGGGTGCGTACAGTAGGCGATGACTTTCTTCGCGCCGCGTTCCTTCAGCACTTCAGCCGCTTTCGTCAGCGTGCCGGCGGTATCGACCATGTCGTCCATGATCACGCAGTTGCGGCCTTCAACTTCGCCGATGATGTTCATCACTTCCGACACGTTCGCCTTCGGGCGGCGCTTGTCGATGATGGCCAGGTCGCAGTTCAGGCGCTTGGCCAGCGCACGTGCGCGCACCACGCCGCCGACGTCCGGCGAAACGACCAGCAGGTCGTCATAGCTCTTTGCCACCAGATCGCTCAGCAGGATCGGCGATGCGTAAATGTTATCGACCGGAATGTCGAAGAAGCCCTGGATCTGGTCGGCGTGCAGATCCATGATCAGCACGCGTTCGACGCCGGCTTCCTGCAGCATGTTGGCGACGACCTTGGCCGAAATCGCGACGCGCGCCGAGCGCGGACGGCGATCCTGGCGCGCATAGCCGTAGTACGGAATCGCGGCGGTGATGCGGCCGGCCGAGGCGCGTTTCAGCGCATCGACCATCAGCATGATTTCCATCAGGTTGTCGTTGGTCGGCGCGCAGGTCGACTGCAGCACGAAAACATCCTTGCCGCGCACGTTCTCGTTGATTTCGACGACGATTTCGCCATCCGAGAAGCGCGACACGACTGCCTTGCCGAGCGGCAGGCCGAGGTGCTTGGTCACCCCCAAAGCCAGATCCGGGTTTGCATTGCCGGTAAAAACCATCAGGTTTTCGAGCGCCATGGGAGTTCCTGCTGTCGTTTAAATGCGGCCGTTAAAAATTCGAAGCCGCCAAACCTTGACTGTGCAGTCTTGTGTTGGCGGCTTGTCTGCGGCGCGCAGTTTTTATTGCCTGCGCTGCCATGATGAGTGGCAGGGGAACAAGGATTCGAACCTTGGAATGCCGGAATCAAAATCCGGTGCCTTAACCAGCTTGGCGATTCCCCTACACAACCTTGTGTCCGACGGTATCTTCGCTTTTCAGCGGCGGATCGCCGTCAGACGAATCTGGTGTTACGACTGCAAATGCGCGAGCGGATGATGCTTGAGCGCTCTGG
>DATMTZ010000333.1:0-6496 GCA_035563975.1 Oxalicibacterium sp.
CGAACCGGCGCCGGCTGCCGGCGAGAGCGGCGGCATCGCGATCGCGCTGGCCGAGCTGGATGTGCGCAACGCCGCGCTGCGCTACAAGGATGGGCAGGCGCTGAACGCCGAGATGAGCAAGCTCAACCTGCATGCGCGCGATATCGTGTTCGACAGCGGCAAGAAGAGCGTCGCCGTCGCCGAACTGGCGTCGGACAACGCCGCGCTCACGCTGCTGCACGGCAAACCGGCCAGCAAAGCCGTGGCGACCGACAGCAAAAAGCCAGCCGGCAAGACGGCATCGGATGATGACCATCCCTATGTACTGACGGTGGACAAGCTCGACGTCGCCAACTGGTCCGCGCGACTGGAAGACCGCAGCCTGAAACGCCCGGCCGTCACCACCATCGCGCCCTTCAATCTCGCCATGCGCCACCTCTCCAGCGCAGCCGGCGCACGCGGGCAGCTCGATCTGAATGCGACCGTCAATCAGAACGGCAAGGTCGCGATCAAGGGCGACATCGGCATTGCGCCGCTGCATGCGGAACTGGCGCTCGACTTGAAGAACGTCGACATCATGCAGGCGCAGCCCTACTTCACCGACGAGGTCAACATCCTGCTGACGCGCGCGAACGTTTCCGGCAAGGGTCGCCTGAAAATCGACCAGGCGAAAAACGGCGAACTGACTGGCGGCTACCAGGGCGACCTGACGCTGGGCAATGTCGCAACCGTCGACAAGCTGAGCGCGAATCCCTTCCTGCGCTGGCGCGCGCTCAGCTTCGACGGCATGGACGTAAAGCTGCAGCCGTTGGCTTTGAATATCGACCGCATCGTCGCCGACGATTTCTTCGCGCGCGTCATCATCGACTCCACCGGCCGCATCAATCTGCAGGACGTGCAGCGCAGCGGAGACGGCCACAAGAGCGTGACCGAGGAAGAACAGCCGGCCGACACGAAGTCGCGCGCGAAGGGCAACACGAAGACCGCCGTGCTGCCGGAACCCGCGAAACCTGCCAGCGGCATGCCGCCGATCAAGATCGGCAAGCTGGTCCTGCGCAAGGGCCAGGTGCGCTTCACCGACAATTTCGTCAAGCCGAACTACACCGCGAACCTGATGGATTTCGGCGGCACGGTCAGCGGCCTGTCGTCCGATCCGAACAGCAGCGCGAAGGTCGATCTGAAAGGCCTGGTCAACAGCGCGCCGCTGGCGGTCTCGGGCCGCGTCAATCCGCTGAAGGGCGATCTGTCGCTCGATCTGCACGCGGAAGTGCACGGCATGGAAATGGCGCCGCTGTCGCCGTACTCGGGCCGCTATATCGGCTACGGCATCGAGAAAGGCAAACTGTCCTTCGAAGTGAATTACAAGGTCGAGGACCGCGTGCTGACCGCGCAGAACCGCCTGATCCTCGAGCAACTGACGCTGGGCGACAAGGTGGAAAGCCCGACCGCGACCACGCTGCCGGTGCGTTTCGCACTGGCATTGCTGCGCGACCGCAACGGCGTGATCGACGTCAACCTGCCGATCGGCGGCTCGCTTGACGATCCGCAGTTTTCGATCGGCGGCATCATCGTCAAGATTTTCGTCAACATCATCACCAAGGCAGTGACGGCGCCGTTCAGCCTGATCAGCTCGATGTTCGGCGGCGGCGGTGAAGAGTTGTCGCATCTCGCATTCGATGCGGGCCGCGCAAAACTGAGCGACAAGGCCGAAGACAAGCTGAAGACGATGGCCAAGGCGCTGAACGACCGTCCGGCGCTGAAGCTGGAAATCACCGGCCGCTACGACCCGCAGGCCGATCGCGAAGGCCTGAAACGCGCAAGAATCGACCGCAAGGTGCGCGCGCTGAAGCTGAAAGATATGGTGGCGCGCGGCGAGTCGTCCGACGCCAGCAAGGTCGTCGTCACGCCGCAGGAATATCCGGCATTGCTGAAGCGCGTGTACAAGGACGAAAAATTTTCCAAGCCGCGCAACATGATCGGCATGCAAAAGGATCTGCCGGTTGCTGAAATGGAAAAGCTGATGATAGACAACACCACGATCAGCGACGATGACCTGATTGACCTCGGCAATCGCCGCGCGCAGGCGGCCAAGGACTGGCTGACGGCCGATGGCCGCGTGCCCGCCGATCGCATTTTCATCCTGGCCGCCAAATCGGGTGCGACGCCGAAGGACGGCGACAGCGCGCCGGCAGCGCGCGTCGATTTTTCTCTCCGGTAGGATTGTTCCCGCCTTGGCGAATGCGCCGGCCTGCGTGCCGGACGCACGCGCATTGCCGCTCTCGCAGTTTGTCAAGACTGGCGCAATCGCGCGTTTTGCGTATCATCTAGCGCTCGTTTCACCTTTACCGATTCCCTCATGTTGCCTTCCATCGAACAACGCCTCGCCGCCGAACTCGCCGCGAAACCCCAGCAGGTTGCCGCCGCCGTCACCCTGCTCGACGAGGGCGCGACCGTGCCCTTCATCGCCCGCTACCGCAAGGAAGCGACCGGCGGACTCGACGACACGCAACTGCGGCTGCTGGAAGAGCGCCTGCGTTATCTGCGCGAACTGGAAGACCGCCGCGCCGCCATCATTGCGTCCGTCGAAGAGCAAAAGAAAATGACGCCGGAATTGCTGGATGCGATCCTGCATGCGGAAGACAAGACGCGCCTCGAAGACCTGTACCTGCCGTACAAGCAGAAGCGGCGCACGAAAGCGCAAATCGCGGCCGAGGCAGGTTTGACGCCGCTGGCGGATGCGTTGCTGGAAAACCCGAACCTCAATCCGGAAGAGGAAGCAGCGAAGTACCTGAAGCCGGCGTTCACCATCGATGGCGTCGACAATCCCGGCGTGGCCGATGCGAAGGCTGCGCTCGACGGCGCGCGCCAGATCCTGATGGAACGCTTCGCGGAAGACGCGACGCTGCTGCAGGCTCTGCGCGACTATCTGCAGGTACACGGCATCGTCGAATCGAAAGTGATCGACGGCAAGCAGGACGCGGGTGCCAAATTCGCCGATTACTTCGATTACTCGGAGACGCTGTCGACGATCCCGTCGCATCGCGCACTGGCATTGTTCCGCGGCCGCCGCGAAGAAATGCTGACTGTCAACCTGCGCCTGGATAGCGAAGAAGAAAAACCGAAGTGGGACGCGCCGCACAATCCCTGCGAAGGCCGCATCGCGTCGCGCTTCGGCATCGCCAACCAGAACCGTCCGGCCGACAAGTGGCTGGCCGATACCGTACGCTGGACCTGGCGCGTAAAGATCTTCATGCATCTGGAAACGGAATTGATGACCGCGCTGCGTGAAAAGGCGGAGCACGAAGCGATCAACGTGTTCGCCCGCAACCTGAAAGACCTGCTGCTGGCCGCGCCGGCCGGTCCGCGCGCGACGATGGGGCTCGATCCGGGCCTGCGCACCGGCGTCAAGGTTGCGGTGGTGGACGCCACCGGCAAGGTGGTCGATACCGCGACGATCTATCCGCACCAGCCGCGCAACGACTGGGACGGTTCGCTGCATACGCTGGCGCAGCTGGCGGAAAAACACCAGGTCGCGCTGATCTCGATCGGCAACGGCACCGCCTCGCGCGAGACCGACAAGCTGGCGCAGGACCTGATCAAGCTGCGGCCTGAACTGAAGCTGACCAAGATCGTGGTGTCGGAAGCCGGCGCCTCGGTCTATTCCGCATCCGAATTCGCGTCGCGCGAATTACCGGAGCTCGACGTGTCGCTGCGCGGCGCTGTATCGATCGCGCGCCGCCTGCAGGACCCGCTGGCGGAACTGGTGAAGATCGATCCGAAGTCGATCGGCGTCGGTCAGTACCAGCACGATGTCGGCCAGACGCAGCTCGCGCGTTCGCTGGATGCCGTGGTCGAGGATTGCGTGAACGCGGTCGGCGTCGACGTCAACACCGCATCCGCGCCGCTGCTGGCGCGCGTGTCCGGCCTGAACAACGCGGTCGCGCAAAGCATCGTCAGCTACCGCGACATGAAGGGCATGTTCGCCTCGCGCGCCGAGCTGCGCGCGGTACCGCGCCTGGGCGACAAGACCTTCGAGCAGGCCGCCGGCTTTCTGCGCGTGATGAACGGCGATAATCCACTGGATGCGTCGGCGGTCCACCCTGAATCCTATCCCCTGGTCGAAAAGATTCTTGCCGACATCAGCAAGGACGTGAAAAACGTGATCGGCGACAGCAAGCTGCTGAAATCGCTGAATCCGGCAAAGTATGCCGACGAGCGTTTCGGCGTGCCGACCATCACCGACATCCTGGCCGAGCTGGAAAAACCGGGCCGCGACCCGCGGCCGGAATTCACCACGGCGACCTTCAAGGACGGCGTGGAGGAAATCCGCGATCTGCGTCCGGACATGATTCTGGAAGGCGTGGTCACCAATGTCGCGGCCTTCGGCGCCTTCGTCGACATCGGCGTGCATCAGGATGGTCTGGTGCACATTTCGGCGCTGTCGAATACCTTCGTCAAGGATCCGCACACGGTAGTCAAAGCCGGTCAGGTGGTGAAAGTGAAGGTGCTGGAAGTCGACGAAAAGCGCAAGCGCATCGCGCTGACGATGCGGCTGTCCGATTCTGCTCCGGCGCCCGGCAGCCGGCCGGAGCAGCGCGGAGACCGTAACGATGCCAAGCGCCTGTCGCAACAGCAACGTGCGCCGCAGCCGCAGGTCGGCGGCGCCATGGCGGCCGCCTTTGCAAAATTGAAATCCTGAGCTTTACCAGCGGGACCGGCCGGATTTTCCTATAATGGCGGCATTCATTACTAGTGAGGCCGCAATGAGCGACGAAGTACAAAGCTGGATCAAGGAAACCGTCACGCAGCACCCTGTCGTGCTGTTCATGAAGGGAACCGCGCAATTTCCGCAATGCGGTTTTTCCGGCAAAGCCATCCAGATCCTGAAGCAGAGCGGTGTCAGCGACCTGGTCACCGTCAACGTGCTGGAAGACGACGAAGTGCGCCAGGGCATCAAGGACTACTCGAAGTGGCCGACCGTGCCGCAGCTGTACGTCAAGGGTGAATTCATCGGCGGCTCGGACATCATGACCGAGATGTTCGAATCCGGCGAACTGCAAGCGCTGCTGAAATCCTGATGTGGGCGAGCGCGCATCCATGAAGACGACGGCACGCCCGCGGCGGCTGATCGTCGCGATCACGGGTGCGACCGGCGCCGTCTATGGCGTGCGCCTGCTGCAGCATCTGCGCGATGCCGGCGGCATTGAAACCCATCTGCTGCTGACCGATGCCGGCGTGCTGAACCTGCATCAGGAACTGGAACTCAACCGCAAAGATGTCGAAGCGCTGGCGCATGTCGTGCACAACGTGCGCGACGTCGGTGCCTCGATAGCCAGCGGCTCCTTCCAGTCCGACGGCATGATCATCGCGCCCTGTTCGATGAAGACGCTGGCATCGGTCGCGCACGGCCTCTCCGACAACCTGATCGCGCGCGCGGCCGACGTCGCGCTGAAAGAACGCCGCCGCCTGCTGCTGATGGTGCGCGAGACGCCTTTCAATCTGGCCCACCTGCGCAACATGACTGCCGTCACCGAAATGGGCGGCATCATCTTTCCGCCGCTGCCCGGTTTTTATCACCGCCCCGCGTCGATCGAGGACATGGTCGACCACACGCTGGGACGGGTGCTGGATTTGTTCGACGTGCCGCATGCATTGACGCCGCGCTGGATCGGCCTGAAAGCCGGCGATTGAGCTTGCCTCTGCATTGACACGCGGAAATCCGCGCATCACTTTCCATATCGAAACACTGCTGATGATTGAAAGGCATCGCCTTGGTTGCGCTTTGCGCGCTGCCATATTTTCGCCATAATACTGCATGCATATACAGTATTATGGATTGAATCATGGACAGCGACGACAGCAGCAACGAAGCGCCAATACGCGCATTTCAATCAAAGGCGCAAAAGGGGCGCGGCGCCGTCTCGAACCTGCAGGGCCGTTACGAACTGCAGGCGCGCGAGCGTTTCGACGATGGCTGGGCGCAGCAGGATGAAGACGAGGCAGGCGCGCCGGCGCGCAAGACCGTCGTCATTCACGAACAGGCCAAGAGCATCCTCACGCGTAATCGCTCGCCCGACATCCCGTTCGGCGTTTCGCTGAATCCCTACCGCGGCTGCGAACACGGCTGCATCTACTGCTTCGCGCGGCCGACACACAGCTATCTGGGCCTGTCGCCAGGCTTGGATTTCGAAAGCCGCATCTACGCCAAGATCAACGCGCCGGAACTGTTGCAGCAGGAATTGGCCAAGCGATCCTATGTGCCGGAATCGATTGCGCTGGGTGTCAACACCGATGCCTACCAGCCTTGCGAACGCGAGCTGAACATCACGCGGCGCGTGCTGCACATTCTGCACGATTGCGGCCATCCGGTCGGCCTGATCACCAAGTCGTCGCTGATCGAGCGCGATATCGATCTGCTGTCCGCAATGGCATCGAAGCGGCAGGCGGCCGTCGCCGTCACGATCACGACGCTGGACCCGAAGATCGCGCGCACGCTGGAGCCGCGCGCGGCCGCGCC
>DATMTZ010000334.1:0-6790 GCA_035563975.1 Oxalicibacterium sp.
ACCGCGACCGACCTGGCCGACTACCTGGTGAAGAAAGGCCTGCCCTTCCGCGACGCGCACGAAGCAGTCGCGCATGCGGTGCGCACCTGCGTCGACCGCAATTGCGACCTGAGCGACCTGTCGCTGGACGAAATGCGGGCGTTCTCAAAGCTGATCGAGAAAGACATATTTGAAGTATTGACGCTGGAAGGCTCGGTCGCTGCGCGCGATCATATCGGCGGCACGGCACCTAATCAGGTGCGCAAGGCGATCGCGAGAGTTCGCAAGCAGTTGAGCTAACTAACGGATTAAAGTCCGCTGCTGAAGGGAATAAAAAAGCCGCTGAATTCAGCGGCTTTTTTATTTACACATTCCGATCTTAACGACGCCCGATCATGAAGTTCTGCATCGGCGCTTCGGCCACCGAATCCCACTGGTTCTGGTCCTGGCGGAAACGCTTCCACGGATCGTAGATCTTCTTGAACTTGGCGTTCTTGCTGGCCACGTCTTCCATCGTCTCGGTCGCCGCCTTGTAGCAGGCGTCCATGATCGGCTTGGAGAAGGTGCGCAGCTTGGCGCCGTTCTTCAGCAGGCGCGCCAGCGCGGCCGGATTGCGGGCGTCGTACTGCGCCTGCATCACGACGTGCGCCTCGTAAGTTGCCGCTTCGACCGCAGCCTGGTAGGCCTTCGGCAGCTTTTCCCATTCCTTGATGCCGATGTAGAAGGACAGCTGCAAGCCCGCTTCCCACCAGCCCGGCGCGTAGTAGAACGGCGCGACCTTGTGGAAGCCGAGTTTTTCATCGTCGTACGGGCCGATCCATTCGGCCGCGTCGATCGTGCCTTTTTCCAGCGCCGGGTAGATATCGCCGCCCGCGATCTGCTGCGGCACCAGGCCCAGACGCTGCATGACCGCACCGGCAAAGCCGCCGACGCGCATCTTCAGGCCTTGCAGGTCCTTGACGTCCTTGATCTCCTTGCGGAACCAGCCACCCATCTGCGTGCCGGTATTCCCCCCGAGGAAGTTGACGACGCCGTAGTCCTTGAAGAATTCGCGCGTCAGTTCGCGTCCGCCGCCCTGGTCGAACCATGCGGTCTGCTGACGCGAGGTCAGGCCGAAAGGCACTGCGGCGTCGAAGGCGAAGGTAGGATCCTTGCCGTAATAATAGTAGGAAGCGGAATGGCCGATTTCGACCGTGCCGGCCTGCACCGCATCCAGCACCTGCAGCGCCGGTACGACCTCGCCGCCGGCGAAGTTGCGGATCTTGAATTTGCCGTCGGTCAGCTGCGCCACGCGCTTGGCAAAGACGTCGGCGGCGCCATAAATGGTGTCCAGCGATTTCGGAAAGCTGGAAGCCAGGCGCCAGTTGATGGCGGGTGCGCTCTGGGCCAGCGCCGGTGCGGCAATCACGCCGGCCGATGCGCCGAGTGCGGTTTTCTTCAGGAATGAGCGACGTTCCATAGGGTCTCCTAAGCGGTTTTTATTGATTGCCCGTTGTGACGCGAAGCGTTGACGGCCGGCCGTTACAACCGGGCAATGAGCGCTACCTTACTACGAATCGAATCAATGCGTCATGCGCCGGCAACGACCATGCTTTCGACCAGTATGGAACCGGTCTGCTTGGTGCCGCGCACCAGCCGGTCGGCGCCGATCGCGACGATCTGCTGGAAGATTTCCTTCATGTTGCCGGCGATCGTGATCTCCTCGACCGGATACTGGATCACGCCCTTCTCGACCCAGAAGCCGGACGCGCCGCGCGAGTAGTCGCCGGTCACGTAATTGACGCCCTGCCCCATCAGCTCGGTTACCAGCAGGCCGGTGTCGAGTTTTTTCAGCATCGCCTTGAAGTCGTCGCCCGGCTGCGTCAGCGACGAACTCATCGTCAGGTTGTGCGAGCCGCCGGCGTTGCCGGTGGTCTGCATGCCGAGCTTGCGCGCCGAGTAGGTGGACAGGAAGTAGCCCTGCACCACGCCGTCCTTGACGACATCGCGTCGGCGGGTGCGCACACCTTCCTCGTCGAACGGCGAAGAACCGACCGCGCCGATCACGTGCGGGTCCTCGACAATTTGCACATGCGGTGCAAACGCAGCCTTGCCGAGCGAATCAAGCAGGAAGGTCGACTTGCGATACAGCGCGCCGCCGGATACCGCCTGCACGAAGGCGCCCAGCAGGCCGGCCGCCAGCGGCGCCTCGAACAGCACCGGGCATTTGCGCGTATTGATCTTACGTGCATGCAGCCGCGCCAGCGCGCGCTCCGCCGCATAGCGGCCGATCGCTTCCGGCTTTGCCAGCTTGTTCGGATCGCGCATCGACGAATACCAGTCGTCACGCTGCATGCCGGCACCCTTGCCCGCAATCGGCGCGACCGAAACGGTATGGCGCGAATACGGATAACCGCCCATGAAACCGCGTGTGTTGGCGGCGACGAAATGCGACTGCTGCGCGTAGACGCCGGCCCCTTCGCTGTTGGTGATGCGCTTGTCGACTGCAAAGGCCGCCGCTTCGCCGCGCTTGGCCAGTTCGACCGCTTCCTCCGACGAGATCAGCCATGGATAGCACAGCTGCAGGTCACGCGGCGCACGTTCCAGCATGTCCTCGTCCGGCAAACCGGCGCAGTCATCCTCCGCAGTGAAGCGCGCGATGTTGTAGGCCGCTTCCACCGTGTCCTTCAGCGCCTGCTGCGAAAAATCCGAGGTGCTGGCATTGCCGCGCCGCACGTGGCGGCCGCCGCCAAGGTAAACCGTGACGCCGATGCCCTTGTCCTTGTTCTGCTCGATGGTTTCCACGCTGCCCTTGCGCACGGTCACCGACAGTCCGAGGCCTTCGCTGATTTCGACCGCTGCGTCCGACGCGCCCTTTTCCTTCGCGTAACGCAACACGTCCTGCGCGAGCTGCTTCAACTGGTCTTGACTGTGGGTAAATACGGAATCGCTCATGAGCTCGTTCTTCGGGAATGCTGATAAAGCGGTTATCATAGCAGCCTCTTACAGAATGGCTTCGGCCTCTCCTCATTTCCGCTTCACATCCCATCATGCCAAATGCAAATCGCGGCTCCGTCGGCTTCAGTTCGAATGAATTCGAGCAGGAATACGAACGCCCGTCCAAGTCCGAACTGAAGCGCCAGATGACGGCGCTGCAAAAGCTCGGTGCCGAACTCGTCGCCGAACCGCGCGACCGCGTCAAGCGCGTGCCAATGCCGGAGGACGTGCGCGAGGCGATTCTCGAATGCCAGCAGATCAAGGATCATGAAGGCCGCCGCCGGCAGCTGCAATACGTCGGCAAGAAAATGCGCTCGCTGGACGAAGAGGAACTCGCCGCGATTCAAAAAGTGCTGGACAGCTGGAAAGGCGCGTCGAAATCCGAAACCGCAGCGCTGCATGCAGTGGAACGCAAGCGCGACAAGCTGCTGGCCGACGACAAGGCGCTGACCGAGCTGCTGCAGGAACATCCGCAGCTCGACGTGCAGCAGCTGCGCACGCTGATCCGCAACGCGCGCAAGGAACAGGCGGAGAACAAGCCGCCGAAAGCCTATCGCGAGATTTTCCAGATTCTCAAATCACTGCAGAAGCCGGCGGCCAAATCGGCGGATGAAGAAGAGCAAGACGATGACGAAGAAGCATAACCCGGACGAATTGCTGATCGGCCTGGTGTCGATCTCGGACCGCGCCTCCAGCGGCGTCTACGAAGATCAGGGGATTCCTGCGTTGCGGGCCTGGTTCGACGCCGCGTTGACCAGTCCATGGCAGATGGCAACGCGCCTGATTCCCGATGAGCGCTCGGCCATCGAAAAGGCGCTCATCGAACTGGTCGATGTCGAAGGCTGCGACCTCGTGCTGACGACCGGCGGCACCGGTCCCGCGCGACGCGACGTGACGCCCGAAGCGACGCTCGCTGTCGGCACCAAGGAGATGCCGGGCTTCGGCGAACAGATGCGTCAGATCAGCCTGAATTTCGTGCCGACCGCGATCCTGTCGCGCCAGGTCGCGGTGATCCGCGAGACGGCCGATCATGCGGCACTGATCATGAACCTGCCGGGTCAGCCGAAATCGATCAAGGAAACGCTGGAAGGATTGAAGGACGCGGAGGGCAAATCGCTGGTCGGCGGCATCTTCGCCGCGGTTCCCTATTGCATCGACCTGATCGGCGGTCCCTATATCGAAACCAACGAAGCCGTATGCAAAGCCTGGCGACCGAAGAACGCGGTGCGTCCGGCCAAATAATTTTCCACCATTCCGTCACATCATGACTCTGCAAACCGTTGAACTCGAAAGCGCACCGAATCCCACTTATTCCGTTATCTGGATGCACGGCCTCGGCGCCGATGGCAACGACTTCGTCCCTATCGTCAAGGAACTGGACCTGTCCGGCTGTCCGGGCATCCGCTTCGTCTTCCCGCATGCGCCAATGCTGGAAGTGACGATTAACGGCGGCCGCGCAATGCCGGCCTGGTTCGACATCTCGTCCACCGAATTCGGCCGCGACGACGATGAGAAAAGCCTGCGCAGCTCGGAAGCCGATATCCGCGAATTGATCGAGCGCGAAAAAGCACGCGGCATCGCAGCCGACCACATCCTGGTCGGCGGTTTCTCGCAAGGCTGTGCGATGACTTTCCAGACCGCGCTGCGCTACCCGGAAAAGCTGGCCGGCTTGATCTGCCTGTCCGGCTACCTGCCGCTGGAAGATTCGTTTGAAGCCGAGCGCACGGAAACCAACAAGGACACGCCGATCTACTACGGCCACGGCCGCGGCGACCAGGTGATTCCGGTCACGCGTGCGCACCGTTCGCTCGAATTGCTGAAGAAGCTGGGATACCAGGTCGAATGGCACGAGTACAACATGCCGCACTCGGTATGCATGGAAGAGATCGACGACATCAGCACTTTCCTGCAGCGCGTGCTGAAAAACTGAATTTTCCGTTTCGGAAGAAAGCGCGCTTCGGCGCGCTTTTTTTGCGCAGAATAATGAATGAGTTCGCAGCAACGCGAACCTCCTCCGCCGGCGCGACCAAGCGCGCTGGCGGCTAATTCACGATGCTGTCGCCGGACCGCAATCCGGCATTTTCTGAAGCTGCGGGCGGGACCCGACGCCGGGTGGTCAGACGCTTTTGGCGACCGACAATCCTTTGGTCGAGGCCGTAGCCGCGCTGGCGCCGACTTGCACGTCGCCAGCCAGCTGTCCGCCCTCCTCGATCACCACATGTCCGTAGCGGATCTTGCCCGACACCTTGCCGGAGGCATGGATCACGAGCTTTTGCCGTACGGTGAGGTCGCCGTCGAAAGCGCCGTGGATTTCCGCGATGTCGATTTCGGCCGAGCCCTTGAACGAGCCGTTCTCCGAAATCTGCATCACGCGCGAATCCATCGTGGCTTCGACAAAGCCTTCCACCACCAGCGTGTCGCAATCGGTGATTTCGACGCCCTTCAGTTTGATATTGGGGCCGACGATGAGCTTGCTGCCGCCTTCGTTGGCGCTTTGCGCGGCCGCGGCCTGCTGGCTGTTCGCATTGCTGCTGTTGCTCGGTGGCACCGGCTTGTGCATGCTGCTTGCCTGCGTGGTGCCGCCATTGCCTGACAGGCTGGAAGCGCTGCCGGATGAAAGCGGAGAAGAAGAGGTGCTGCCAAGAGGTGAATGGGAAGTGCTTGAGTCACGCTTGCCAAAAAGCGTATCGGAACGAAGCATTGATGTCTCCTGAAAAACGTCGCGATGACAATGGTTGAAAGCCCGGGGGGCATCGACAGCCGGCGCATCGCATTGCAAGAGCAAGAACCGGTCTGCAGGCATGCAGCGACAGAACAATTACCGAGGTGCAATTACTCTCTCGCTGCAAAACCAACGCTTGGTGTATGCACCTACATGAAAGTTCGTATCTGTTACATTTTTTGTAAAAATGGCGGCGAAAAATTCACAAACTCGACTGTTCGCGCGCCGCCTTGACAAGCATCCGGGCCCGCGTCATCGTGCATCCGTTTTACCGATAAAAACGATTTATAAAAAAGGGAGAAACACGATGGACCAACACACTCGGCCGGCGGCCGACGCGCTGCCGCAATCTGCCCCGTTTTCCTTCAGCGGCAGCGGCCGCGAATACTTCGGCATCTGGATCGTCAACCTGTTGCTGTCGATTGTCACGCTCGGCATCTATTCGGCGTGGGCGAAGGTGCGGCGCACCAAGTACTTCTACAACAACACCCAGGTCGCCGGCGCCAGCTTCGACTACCACGGCAACCCGATCGCGATCCTGAAGGGCCGCTTCGTGGCGCTGATGCTGATCATCATGTACAACCTCGCGATGCGCGAATCGGGCGTGATCGCGGTGCTGATGCTGATTGCAGTGGCGTTCTCGTCGCCGTGGCTGATCTGGAAGAGCCTGCAATTCAAGCTCTACAACTCCAGCTATCGCGGCATCCGCTTCGGCTTTCGCGGCACGCTGGGCGCCGTGTACAAGGTCTATCTGCTGTTCCCGCTGCTGTCCGCCGTGACGCTGTTCCTGCTGGCGCCGTTCGCGCACCAGCGTCTGAAGAAATTCCAGCATGGGGAAAGCCGCTTCGGCACCACGCATTTCTCGTTCGGTGCATCGGTCGGCAAGTTCTACAAGGTGTATCTGGTCGCGTTCCTGGTGTGGCTGGCTGGCGTGATCGCAATCAGCGTGGTGCTGGGCGGCAGCCTTGGGGCACTTGGCGCGCTGAAAAACCCGAAGGCCAACCTGGCCGTATTGAGCGGCCTGCTGACCTGGCTGTTCGCGCTGTACGTCTGGCTGTTCCTGCTGTTTCCCATCTTCAATACCATGGTCCAGAACCTGATCTGGAACCACAC
>DATMTZ010000335.1:0-9432 GCA_035563975.1 Oxalicibacterium sp.
TATTGGACTTGATGAATGAAGGAAAACCGCCAAGTAGCTGATTTCCTTGACTTTTACTTGGATCGACAAGAAAAAGTAAGATCTATAAGTTATAGAAACTAATTTTTTCAGTGTTGACTTGATATAAACGGCCTCCTACAATTCGCGCAGCTTGAAGGGTAAGCCCGTATTTGAACATCAAAACGAGCGAAAAAGAAACCTTCGTTTCAAGGGAAAGGGGTCCCATTACATCGGGAAGCATGCTTTAGGAGAGGCGGCTTCCACCCCAAAAGTCGTTGCCGGCATGCCATCGCTGCATTGCCATACAAGGCGCGACCCGACGTTTGCAGCCGCACCCCGCGGCCCGCAAACGATGTTGCTGATTCACGGCACGTGCAGGGTTCTACTTGGTGCTTCTCGTGGAGCCTTCTACCTGCCGCGTTAATCAAGGAGTACGCATGTTAAACAGTATGACTTCGGCGATGCACAAGATCGCCAACCAGTCTGCCGAGCAGACCATTGCCGGCGCGGTCGCCATGCATGGCAATGCTCGCCGGCTGCTTACGACCGGCCGTCACGCCCTTACCGTATTGGGCGCCTTCGCCATCATGACGCTGGTGCTCATGTTCTTCAAACCCGATCTGGCCGATCGCCTGCAGGCCTTGTCACCGTTCACGCCAGCCATTGCCGCGTCGACCGACGACAATATGCAATTTGCAGAACTGCGCGACGATGCGACGAGCCCAGCACCGGACGATAACAAGATCACCGTTATCACGCGCTCTGCCGCACCCAACACTGATATCCAGCAGAAGCGCGTTACGCAATGGATCGCAAAGCGCTATCGCGTCGCCAACGACGCGACCAATATGCTGGTGTCGGCCGCTTATACGACAGCGCGGGAAATCAATCTTGACCCCTTGCTGATCCTCGCGGTGATGGCCATCGAATCGCGCTTCAACCCGTTCGCCGAAAGCCCGGTCGGTGCGCAAGGCCTGATGCAGGTCATGTCCAAGGTGCACTACGACAAGTTCGAACAGACCGGCGGCCCGCGTTCGGCGCTGAATCCGGTCGTCAACATCAAGGTCGGCGCGTCGATCCTGAAGGAGTATGTCAAAAGCGGCGGTTCGGTTGAAGCCGGCCTGAAACGCTATGTCGGCGCCGGCGACATGGACAGCGACGACGGTTACGGCGCGAAGGTGCTGGGCGAATACGACAGGCTGAAGGCGGTTGCTGCCGGCAAGCACGTGTCCGTATTCGCGCCGATGCAAGGCCGCGCAGCGCCGCGCGTCGAAACGCTGCCGAAGCCGATCGACCAGAAGTCGGTCGCGAATGACAAAAACGCGCCGGAACAAAAAAGCGCGATGGGCGACGCCGCCACGGCCACGATTTGAAATGCCATCCCGGTGCGACGCGCCGGATGATTCACGAAAGGAGCCGTAGGCTCCTTTTTTATTGCCTGCTTGTCTGTGTGCCGCTTATGTTTGGGCGCGAAGCCAGGAAAGACGTCAGACGCGTAACGGCCTCCTGCAGATTTTCCATCGAGGTCGCATACGAAATCCGCACGTACCGGCGTGCCGCATGCTCGCCAAAATCCAGTCCAGGCACCATGACGACGCCCGCTTCGTTCAGCATCGCGCGCGTCAGTTGATCGGCATCGCCCGACAGCGCGGAACAGTCCGCATAAATATAGAAGGCGCCGTCCGGCATGACCGGCACCGAGAAGCCGAGTTCGCGCAGCGCCGGCACCAGATAGTCGCGCCGACGGCGGAACTCCTGCTTGCGCGCTTCGTAGATCGTCCTGGTATGCGGAGCGAAACAGGCCAGTGCTGCATGCTGGGCAATGCTGGACGGACAGATGAACAGATTCTGCGCAAGTTTTTCGATAGCCGGCACCAGCGCTTCCGGCGCCACTAGCCAGCCGAGGCGCCACCCTGTCATGTTGAAATACTTGGAAAAGCTGTTGATGACGATGAGGTCATCGCCGAGCGACAGCGCGGAAAACGGCGGCGCATCGTAGCGCAGGCCATGATAAATCTCGTCGACGATCGTGAAGCCGCCCTTGCCGCGCACTGTCTCGACGATGCTGCGAAGTTCTTCAGTGTCGATCGACGTGCCGGTCGGATTCGATGGCGAAGCAAGCAGCACGCCGCGTGTCGCCGCCCCCCAATTTTCGCGCACCATTGCATCCGAAAGCTGGAAGCGGTGTTCCGGTCCACTGACAACAAGCTTCGCGAGCCCATCAAAGGCCGCGACGAAATGCCTGTTGCACGGGTAACAGGGATCGGGCATCAGCACTTCGCTTCCCTTTTCCACGAGTGCCGCGCATGCCAGGAGCAAGGCGGCCGAAGCACCGGCCGTGACCACGATCCGTGTCGGCGACACATCGACGCCATACCCGTCCCGGTAGTGTGCAGCGATGGCCTCGCGCAGCGCCGGCAGGCCGAGCGCCGACGTGTATTGCATCCGGCCATCCGCCATTGCGCGCGCAGCGGCGTCGATCACCGGTTGCGGCGCCGTGAAATCCGGCTCGCCTATGCCCATGTGTATCAGGTGGCGGCCCTGCTGTTCCAGCTCGGCCGCCATCTTGGCCAGCTCCATTACGTGGAAAGGCGCAATCTGGTCAAGTCGGGACGCCAATTGCAAGAGATGAGAAGACAAATCGGTTCCTCAAAATGAAAACGCCATTCTGCAGGCAGGGCCGGGGCAGAATGGCGGCGATAAAAACGAAGACAGCAGGCGTCGGCGACCGACGTTGGCTTATTCCTTGCGGCCGGCGTTGACTTCCGTGTCGCGCATCTGCGCGGCAAATTTATCCAGCACGCCGTTGACATATTTATGGCCATCGATGCCGCCGAAGGACTTGGTCAATTCGACCGCCTCGTTGATGACGACCTTGTACGGAATTTCGACGTGGTTCTTCAATTCATAGGCGCCGATCAGCAGCGCCGCATGCTCGACCGGCGACAATTGCGAAATCTCGCGGTCGATCAACGGCGCAAGACCAGCACGCAACTCGTCGGCCTGCTTGACTGCACCGGTCAGCAAGGTATTGAAGTGTTCGGTATCGGCCTTGTCGAAACCGTGCGCCTGACGGATGTGTGCCTCGATCGTGCGCACCGATTCGTGGTTCATCAGCCATTCATACAAGCCTTGCAGCGCAAATTCGCGAGCGCGGTGGCGCGGCGTGCGGTTCTTGTTCGGATTGGCGTGTTCTGATTTCTGATTCATGATTTTCTTCGCGCATTCCGAAAACCCGGAACCGCCTTGTCTGGTTGGAGAATCTGCATAGTTGTGCAGCGCCGTATTTATTGTTCCTGGTCGGCGACGTCGGCCAGCTCTTCCAGCGCAATCGAAAGGTTGGCCATCTCGACCGCGACGCGTGCGGCATCGGTGCCTTTTTCCGCCATGCGCGCTTCCGCCTGCTCGTCGTTTTCGGTGGTCAGCACGGCATTTGCAATCGGAATCCCGGCGTCCAGCGTGACGCGCGTGATGCCTGCTCCCGACTCATTGGATACCAGTTCGAAGTGATAGGTCTCGCCGCGGATGACAGCGCCCAGCGCGATCAGCGCGTCGAACTGCATGGTATCGGCCATTTTTTGCAAGGCCAGCGGAATTTCCAGCGCGCCCGGCACCGTTACATGCAGCACGTCTTCGTCGGCCACACCGAGGTGTTTTAGCTCTGCCACGCAAGCCGCCAGCAGGCCATGGCAGACATCTTCGTTGAAGCGCGCCTGCACAATGCCAATGCGCAAGCCTTCGCCATCCAGGTTCATGTCGTAGGTGCCGATGCTCATGGTGTTTCCTTATGCGCTGCCGCGCTCAACCGAAAATGAAGGTAGCCTGCGCCGACGCAAGCTGCCGTGAAATGATGCCGCTCAGCTTTGCGGCGTAGCCTGATAACCCGTTACTTCGAGATTGAAACCCGCCATCGACGGCATCTTGCGCGGGTTCGCCAGCAAGCGCATCTTGCCGACCGACAGGTCCTTCAGAATTTGTGCGCCGATGCCGTAGGTGCGCAAATCCATGCGCGTAGCGCGCGGCTGCGGCTGTCCCTCGGGCGGGGTCAAGGCGGCAAATTGCGCAAACAGCTCATCGGCCGATTCCTCGCAATTGAGCAGGACCATCACGCCGCGCTCCGCCTGCTGGATTGCGGCCATCGCCGACGCCATGTTCCAGGAATGCGTAGTGGCCTTGGTTTCCAGCAGGTCCAGGATCGAAACCGGCTGGTGCACGCGCACCAGCGTTTCCTGATCCGGCGCGATGTCGCCATGCACCAGCGCCAGATGGGCGCCGCCGCTCGGTTTGTCGCGATACAACACGGTCTGGAAGGCGCCATGCACGGTCTGCATCGTGCGCTCGCCGACGCGTTCGACGAAGCATTCGTTCTGGCTGCGGTAATGAATCAGGTCCGCAATCGTGCCGATTTTCAGATCATGCACTCGCGCGAATTCGATCAGGTCCGGCAGCCGCGCCATCGTGCCGTCGTCCTTCATGATCTCGCAGATCACGGCGGCCGGCGTCAACCCGGCCAGTTCCGCAAAGTCGCAGCCGGCTTCGGTATGGCCGGCGCGCATCAGCACGCCGCCCTTCTGTGCCTTCAACGGAAAGATGTGCCCCGGCTGCACGATATCCGCCGGCCGGGCGTTCTTGGCGACAGCCGCCTGGATCGTGCGTGCACGATCGGCCGCCGAGATGCCGGTGGTGACACCTTCCGCCGCCTCGATCGATACCGTGAAGGCCGTGCCGTACGAGGTGCCGTTGCGGGCCGTCATCATCGTCAGCGCTAATTGCTCGCAGCGCTCCTCGGTCAGCGTCAGGCAGACCAGGCCGCGGCCGTATTTGGCCATGAAGTTGATCGCTTCCGGCGTGACGAATTCGGCCGCGAGCACCAGGTCGCCTTCGTTCTCGCGATCTTCTTCATCGACGAGAATGACCATGCGGCCGGCACGCAGCTCGGCGATGATTTCTTGGGTGCTTGAAATGGACATAGGAAATTTCGGAAGTGGCCCGCTATTTTAAAGGATTTGGCGGACCATCCAGCGAAATCGCCAGTGCAGCAGCGCCTGCCTGCTAATGGATCGCGGCGTTGAGCTCGTCGAGCTGGATCGGTTTGACCAGGTGCAGATTGAATCCCGCCTCCAGTGCGCGCGTGCGATCCGCCTCCAGCCCGTATCCGGTCAGCGCGATCAGGCGGGCTTCGCGCGTTTCCGGATTGGCGCGCAAGTGTCGCGCGACCTGGTAGCCGTCGATGCCCGGCAGGCCGATATCGATCAGGATCAGTTCCGGCCGGTGCATGGCAGCGGCCAGCAAACCGTCGGCGCCGTCAGAAGCCTGGAACACGGTGTGTCCCTGCGCCAGCAACATCGCGCACATCATTTCGCGCGCATCGTGGTTGTCCTCGATCAGCAGCACGCGATAACTGGTCTTCGGGTAGGTATCCGGTGTGGCGAGCGCGATGGATTCGATATGCGGTTGGTGCGGGAATGCGATTTCGAAGGTGCTGCCCAGCCCCTTGCCATCGCTGGCCGCCTTGATCGTGCCGCCATGCAATTCGACCAACTGCTTGACCAGCGCCAGCCCGACGCCAAGTCCGCCCTTTGTGCGGTCTAGCGAAATTTCGCCTTGCACGAAGACGTCGAACACGCGCGGCAGCAGATCGGCGGGAATGCCGATGCCGGTGTCGCGGATGTTGAGCTTGACAAGTTGCTCCTCCACTCGCGCATCGATATCGATCGTGCCGCCGTCCGGCGTATATTTCAGCGCGTTGTCGATCAGGTTGGTCACGATCTGTTCGATGCGCGCAGCGTCGCCATCCAGCCACGCCGCTTCGGTGCGCAAATTGATCGTGTATGCCTGCATCCTTCCGGCGGCTGACATTGTCTCCACGCAGGTTTCGACCAGTTTCCCCAAATCGATGGGCTTGCGCGCCAGCAGGATCTTTCCCGACATCACGCGGCTCAGATCCAGCAGGTCATCGACGATGCGGGTCAGATGCCGCGTCTGCCGATGCAGGATCAGCTTGGCGCGCGCGGCGGCTTCTTCGCTGATGTTGTCCATCGCGATCAGCGATGCAGCGCTGCTGATGGCGCTGAGCGGATTGCGCAGTTCGTGCCCGAGCATTGCAAGGAATTCGTCTTTCGCCTTGTTCTGCTTGACGGCAAGCTTGCGCTGATTGCTTTCCGATTCCAGCCGCTTGTTGGAAGCCAGCAGTTCAGCCGTGCGTTCGCGCAGCGTTTCCGAATGCTCGTGCAGTTCCATATTCTTCTTTGCCAACGCCACGAAGACGGATATCTTGGCCTGCAGGATTTGCGGAATGATCGGTGTGAACAGGTAGTCGACCGCGCCGTGCTGGTAACCCTTCAGGCGATTCATTTCATCGGCCAGAAAGGCTGTCACGAAAATAATGGGCACCGACGCTGAACGTTCGCGCGAATGAATCGCTTCGGCAGTTTCGAACCCGTCCATGCCCGGCATGTTGACGTCCAGGAGGATGACCGCAAAATCGTGTTTCAACACTTCGCGCAGCGCTTGCTGACCGGAATTGGCGGCCACCATATCGCAGCCATTCTGCTCGACCCAGTCGGACAACAGGCCGGTCAAGGCGATCAAGCTGCCCGGATCGTCGTTGACCACCAAAATCTTCGGTTTACTGGAATGAGACACGATGCATTCGCTGGAATAGTCGGATTTTACGAAAATATTTTGTGTTTCCGGGAACCAATACAGGTTCTTTTTTGTCGCGCACAACTCGTTGAATTTTCACGGAAACATGCTTGCGGAGCGTAGCAATTGCATATGAGAATGTCAAAAAAATTTCTCGGGGGCACAAATAAAATGAATACGGTGACTGACTTGTCCGATACGCTCGACCCGCGCGTTTTGCTGGCCGCGTTGACCGCGCTGAAAAAGGGGGACTTCAGCATGCGCATGCCATCCGATCTGACCGGCATGAACGGCAAGATCGCCGATACGCTCAACGAGATTATCGAAAACAGCGAGCAGATGGCTAGCAGCATCGCCAGCGTCAGCCGCGTGGTCGGCCGCGACGGCCGCCTGTTGCAACGGGCCGCACCATCGTCGACCGGAGGCGGCTGGGCCACCATCGTCAACTCGGTCAATGCGCTGATCGACGATCTGGTACGGCCAACCACCGAAATGGCACGCGTGATCGGCGCTGTGGCGAAAGGCGACCTGTCGCAATCGATGGCGCTCGAAGTTGACGGTCGTCCGCTGAAAGGACAATTCCTGCGCGCGGCAACTACCGCGAACACGATGGTCGACCAGCTTTCTTCCTTCGCCTCCGAAGTGACGCGCGTGGCGCGCGAGGTCGGCACCGAAGGCAAACTGGGCGGGCAGGCCAACGTGCCGGGCGTCGCCGGCACCTGGAAGGACCTGACCGACTCGGTGAACTCGATGGCCGGTAACTTGACGTCCCAGGTCCGTAACATCGCCGACGTGACCACCGCAGTGGCGAACGGCGACTTGTCGAAGAAAATTACCGTCGACGTGCGCGGCGAAATCCTGCAATTGAAAGACACCATCAACACCATGGTGGATCAGCTGCGCTCCTTCGCCTCCGAAGTGACGCGCGTGGCGCGCGAGGTCGGCACCGAAGGCAAATTGGGGGGGCAGGCTTATGTGCCGGGCGTCGGCGGCACGTGGAAAGACCTGACCGACAACGTGAACTTCATGGGCTCCAACCTGACAGGCCAGGTGCGCAACATCGCCGACGTCACGACCGCGGTGGCGAACGGCGACTTGTCGAAAAAGATTACGGCAGATGCCAAGGGTGAAATTCTGCAGTTGAAAGACACCATCAACGTGATGGTGGACCAGTTGTCCTCATTCGCCTCGGAAGTAACCCGTGTGGCGCGCGAGGTCGGCACCGAAGGCAAGCTTGGCGGCCAGGCGCAGGTGAAAGGCGTCGGCGGCACGTGGAAGGACCTGACCGACTCGGTGAACTCGATGGCAGGCAACCTGACCGGCCAGGTACGCAACATCGCCGACGTCACGACCGCGGTGGCGAACGGCGACTTGTCGAAGAAGATCACCGCCGATGCGCAAGGCGAAATTCTGGAGTTGAAAGACACCATCAACGTGATGGTGGACCAGCTCTCCTCTTTCGCATCCGAAGTGACGCGCGTGGCGCGCGAAGTCGGCACCGAGGGCAAGCTCGGCGGCCAGGCGCAGGTGAAAGGCGTCGCCGGCACCTGGAAGGACTTGACGGAAAACGTCAACTCGATGGCCGGCAACCTGACCGGTCAGGTGCGTAACATCGCCGAGGTGACCACTGCGGTGGCGAACGGCGACTTGTCGAAGAAAATTACCGCAGATGCAAAAGGCGAGATTCTGCAATTGAAAGACACCATCAACACGATGGTGGACCAGCTCTCTTCCTTCGCATCCGAGGTGACGCGCGTGGCGCGCGAGGTCGGCACCGAAGGCGAACTGGGCGGCCAGGCAAACGTGCCGGGCGTGGCAGGCACCTGGAAGGATTTGACCGACTCGGTGAACTCGATGGCCGGCAACCTGACCGGTCAGGTGCGTAACATCGCCGAGGTGACCACCGCGGTGGCAAACGGCGACCTGTCGAAGAAAATTACCGCGGATGCCAAAGGCGAAATTCTGCAGCTGAAGAACACCATCAACGTGATGGTGGACCAGCTCTCCTCCTTCGCCTCCGAGGTGACGCGCGTGGCGCGCGAGGTCGGCACCGAAGGAAAACTGGGCGGACAGGCTCAGGTGAAAGGTGTCGCCGGCACCTGGAAAGACCTGACCGATAACGTTAACTTCATGGCGTCCAACCTGACCGGCCAGGTGCGTAACATCGCCGAAGTGACCACCGCGGTGGCCAACGGCGACCTGTCGAAGAAAATCACGGTCGACGTAAAAGGCGAGATCTTCGAGCTGAAGCACACCATCAACGTGATGGTGGACCAGCTGAACTCCTTTGCATCGGAAGTGACGCGGGTGGCGCGCGAAGTGGGTACCGAAGGACGTCTCGGCGGCCAGGCGAACGTGCCGGGCGTCGCCGGTACGTGGAAGGATTTGACCGACTCGGTCAATTCGATGGCAGGCAACCTGACCGGCCAGGTGCGTAACATCGCCGAGGTGACCACTGCGGTGGCCAACGGCGATCTGTCGAAGAAAATCACGGTGGACGTCAAGGGCGAAATTCTCGAACTGAAGGACACCATCAACGTGATGGTGGACCAGCTCTCCTCTTTCGCCTCCGAAGTGACGCGTGTGGCGCGCGAAGTGGGCACCGAGGGTAAATTGGGCGGCCAGGCGAACGTGCCGGGCGTCGCCGGCACCTGGAAAGACTTGACGGACTCGGTGAATTCGATGGCAGGCAACCTGACTTCCCAGGTGCGTAACATCGCCGAAGTGACCACCGCGGTGGCGAACGGCGACCTCGGTAAAAAGATTACCGTGGACGTGAAGGGCGAG
>DATMTZ010000336.1:0-12639 GCA_035563975.1 Oxalicibacterium sp.
GCTACGCGCGCTCGCGACCAAGCCGGCGACCGCCGCGTGCGCTTCACGCCCGCGCTGCTGTGGGCGGGACTGTGTTTTGGCGGCGACATGGCGTTCTGGCATCTGTCGCTGCATTACACGACCGTGTCGAATGCGACGCTGCTGACCAATGCCGCGCCGATCCTGATTGCCGTATGGCTGTGGTGCGTGCAGCGCGCGCGTTTCGGCCGCGTCTTCATCAGCGGCATGTGGACTGCGACGGCCGGCGCGGTGCTGCTGGTGGCGCCCGATCTGTTTTCGCATCTTGGCGGCGGCCGCGTGCTCGGCGATGTGCTGGGTTTGGTCAGCGCGGTGTTCTATGCCGCCTACCAGCTGGTGATCAAGGATGCGCGCGACCAGTATTCGACGGCGCGCCTGATGGCGTGGAGCACCACGATCACCGGGTTGACGCTGCTGCCGCTGGCGCTGCTGTCGCCGGAACCCTTCCTGCCGCAGACCGTCGCCGGCTGGTTGCCGCTGCTGGGACTGGCGTTGCTGGCGCAAATCGGCGGCCAGACCGTGATCGCCTTTGCTTCGGCGCATCTGCCGGCCTCGCTGTCTTCGGTCAGCCTGCTGATCCAGCCGCTGACTGCGACCGTCGCGGCCTGGCTGATCTTTGCCGAAACGATCGGCCCGCTGCAACTGCTGGGCGGTGCGCTGTTGATAGCCGGCATTTACTTCGCGCGCCGCGGCAGCGCGTCTTGATTGCCGCGGCGAGGCCGTACAATAGCGACTCTCGCGGTAGTGAAACGCCCTCGCACACCATCTCGATTTATGTCCGTTCCCGCTTCCGTTTCTCTTTCCGGCGATGCCGGCATGCCCTGCTTCGCGCTGCTCGACGACTGCGATGCAAGCGCGGCCGAGCCGCGTTCGCGCTTGTACTCGCGTTACGTGACGACGCTGTCGTGCATGCGCGTGGAAGACTTGCCCGCACTGCTGGAACGGATGCAACATGCGCTGCGGGCCGGCCAGTATGCCGTCATGCTGGCTGCCTACGAACTGGGCGCTGCCATGCACGACATGGCGCCGGCTGCCGTCGCGCCGCTGGCCGAAGTGCTGCTGTTCGACGACTGCGAAAAACTGTCGGCGGAACAGGTGGCGCTCTGGCTCGAGCAGCGCGCAAGCTATGCGCCATCCGGCATCGCCGATGTACGCGCCGACACCGACGAGACGCAGTTCCACGCAGCGCTGGCGCGCATACGCGACTACATCGCGGCCGGCGATACCTATCAGGTCAACTACACCTATCGCCTGCGCTTCGATGCCTATGGCTCCCCATTCGACTTGTACCGCCGCCTGCGGGCGCGCCAGCCAGTGCCATACGGCGCGCTGATCGGTTTGCCGGACCGCAGGACGGTGCTGTCGCTGTCACCGGAGCTGTTCGTGCGGCATGCCGGCGGCATGCTGACGGTGCGGCCGATGAAAGGCACGGCGGCCGCCGACGGTGACGCGCAGCGGAATGCGGATATCGCAGCTGCGCTGGCAGGCGACGCGAAGAATCGCGCCGAAAATCTGATGATCGTCGATCTGCTGCGCAACGATCTTGGCCGCATTGCGAAAACGGGCTCCGTCAAGGTCGACAATCTGTTCGACGTGCAGCGTTATGGCGGCGTGCTGCAAATGACGTCTACCGTCCGCGCCGCATTGCGCCCGGACGTTATGCTGCCCGAGTTGCTGGAGGCGCTGTATCCCTGCGGCTCGATCACGGGTGCGCCGAAGCGTCGCACGATGCAGATCATCCGCGAGCTGGAAACGTCGCCGCGCGGCTTGTACACCGGCGCGATCGGCTGGTTCGATCCGGAGAAGCAGCAGGGCGGCATTGGCGACTTTTGCCTGTCGGTGCCGATACGCACGCTGCAGCTGCAGGCGCCGGATACCGCCACCGGCGTACGGCGCGGTGAAATGGGCGTGGGCGCCGGCATCGTCCACGATAGTGTCGCCGTGCGCGAATACGCGGAATGCCGGCTGAAAGCCGCGTTCCTGACCGGCATGCCGAGTGCGTTTTCGCTGTTCGAGACCATGCACGCGACGCGCGCCGATGGCTGCCATCATCTGGACCGCCACCTGCAGCGGCTGCGGCATTCCGCGCACTACTTCGGTTTTGCGTTTGATGAAGCCGGCATCCGGACCGCGCTGGCGCAGGCCTGCGCCGGGCTCGACGACGGTCCGCACCGGATGCGTCTGGCGCTGTCGCATGACGGCAGCATCGATCTGCAGCATGCACCGCTGCAACCGCTTGCGATGCCGGTCCATGTGCAGCTGGCGGCGCAGCGTACCGACGGCGCCGACCTGTTCCTGCGGCACAAGACCACGCAGCGCGCGCGCTACGACGCGGCGTGGCATGCGGCGGAGCAGCAAGGCGCCTTCGATCAATTGTTTTTCAACGAGCAGGGGCATCTGACCGAAGGCGGCCGCAGCAGCGTGTTCGTGCGCCTGAATGGCTGGTGGTACACGCCGCCCTTGCGAGACGGCGTGCTGCCGGGCGTGATGCGCGCGGTGCTGCTCGACGACCCGGCCTGGAACGTGGAAGAGCGCAGCATCACGCTGACGGATTTGCGCCGTGCCGATGAAATCGTCGTTTGCAGCGCCTTGCGCGGCGTGCTGCCGGCGGTGATCGACTGGCCGGACTAGGTCGGCAGCGTCACTTCAAAGCAGCTGCCGGGAGCGGCATGTTCGATGCAACGCACGTCGCCGCCGTGGCGTTGCGCGATCTGCCGCACCAGCGCAAGACCGAGGCCGACGCCGCCGTCGCGTTCGCGCGCACCCGGCAGCCGGTAGAAAGGTTCGAAGATGCGTTCGCGTTCGGCCGCCGGAATGCCGGGTCCGCCGTCGCAGACGCGCAGGTGGACCTGCGACGACGCGGATCGCGTGAGCGTGACGGTGATCGGCGAGCCTTCTCCGTAGCGCTTAGCGTTTTCCAGCAGATTGCGCACCATGCGCCGCAGCAGTCTGGCGTCGCCCATCATGTCGATTGCCGCTGCTTCGAACTCGACGGCGATTTCGCCGGCCTGGCGCGCGCATTCTTCCGCGACCAATGCCGTCAGATCGAGCGTCTCGAACGCGGGCGCAGCGTCGCCGGCCGCATCAAGCCGGCTGGCCAGCAGGATTTCATCGATCAGCTGATCCAGCTCCGCGATGTTGCGTGTCAGTTCCTCGCGCATTTCCGGTTGCGCCTGCGTTTCCATCAGTTCCACCGCCATGCGGATGCGCGCCAGCGGCGAACGCAACTCGTGCGACGCATTCGCAAGCAAGGCTTTTTGCGCATCGACCAGCGCTTCGATGCGTGCCGCCGAACGGTTGAAACTGCCGGCCAGCCGCGCGACTTCGTCGTCGCCCTTGACAGCGATGCGCGTCGACAGGTGTCCTTCGCCCAGCGCTTCCACGCTGGTCTGCAGACGCTCCAGGCGTCGCGTCAGGCGGCGCACGATCGGGTAGGCGCCGAGACCGACCGCGAGGCCGATCATGCCGAGCGCGGCAAAAAAGCTGATCGGCGGCTTGCGCCGGCCGTGGTGGCTACGCTGGCCGACCAGCCAGCGGCCGTCCGGCAATTCGACTGCGAAGACCGGTGGTCCGCCATCCAGCCAGCCGCTCGCGGTTTGATTTGGCGACAATGGCGGCAGATCGCGTCCCGCTTCGGCGATCAGTTTGCGCTGCGGCGAATACAAGGCGAGATCGGTGTGCGAACGCGCTTGCCATCGCGCCAGCGCCTGTTGCTGCTCTTCCGCGCTGGCATCGGCCGGCGGCAGTACTTCGGCGGCGAAGGCGGCAAAGGATTCCAGGCTGGGGCCGATGCGGCGCGACTCGGCATTTTTCTGCCAGGCGATCGCGAACAGCACGGCGGCGACCGCCAGGCTGAGCAGCATCGCGGCATAGATGCGTACGTACAGCCGCTGCGACCACGGCACGTGCGCGCGTGAGGACTCAGACATCCTGCGCTTTCGCGAACACGTAGCCGGCGCCGCGCACGGTGATGATGCGCTTCGGCTGTTTCGGATCGTCTTCGATCGCGGCGCGCAAACGGCCGATATGGACGTCAATCGAACGGTCGAAGGCTTCCAGCGGTTCGCCCTTGACGGCATCCATCAGCTGCTCGCGCGACAGCACGCGGCCGGCGCGTTCGGCCATCGCGGCCAGCAGGTTGAATTGATAGGCGGTAACCGCCTTTTCCTGACCGTCGACACGCAGCATGCGCGCATCGAGATCGACTTCCAGACGGCCGAAACGCAGCACGCGCGACACGTTTTCCGTGGTTTCCGGCAAGCCCTGTCGCCGCAGCACGGCGCGCAGCCGCGCCAGCAATTCGCGCGGCTCGAATGGTTTGGGAACGTAGTCGTCGGCGCCGAGTTCGAGACCGACCACGCGATCCATCGGATCGCCCTTGGCGGTCAGCATCACGATCGGAATCGTGCTCAAGGGTTGCGGACGCGAGCGGATCTGCCTGCAGACGTCGAGGCCGTCGGCATCCGGCAGCATCAGGTCCAGCAGCACGGCGGAGTAGGAGGCGTCGGGCGCCTGCAAACGCTGCATGCCATCCGCCGCGTTTTCGCAATGCTCAACGTCGAAACCGTTCTGGCTCAGATATTTGGCGACCATCGCGGCGAGGCGCTGGTCGTCTTCGATCATCAGTAGGCGTTGGCTCATGGTGAGTCCTAGTGTAGCGGAAGCGGAGAACGACGATGCAGCGCATCCGTCGCCGGATGCGCTGCGATCAATGCAGGCCGGCCGCTTATTTCGTTGCGCCCTTGTCCTGGCCGCGGTCATCGTGACCGTGATGGCGGTGGTGATGATGAAAGCCGCGGTGGCCGCGATGCTTTGCCAGCTTTTCAGCTGCAACGGTGCGCTGCGCCGGCGTCAGCACTTCCGCCGCGTCGGCGAAGGCTTGCGTGATGCGACGCGAACGCTGGTCGGCCAGCTGCTGCTCGGTCTGGCGTACACGTTCCAGCGCAGCGCGGTCGATGGTCGGCTGTGCCAGCAGCTTCATGCTTTCCGCATGGGCGGCGCGGCTCTTTTCGCGCAGCGGGCGCAGATCCTCGAAGGCCGATTTGGCGATCGCCTGCAGTTTGGTTTTTTGCTCCGGTGTCGCATCGGGTACCAGGCGGTTGACCATGCGGTCGAAGCGCTTGGCGGCTTTGGCCGGATCCATCTTGCGATGTTCGCCCTGATGTTTAGACATTTGCGTTGCAGGTGCTTGCGTAGCCGGCGCCTGTTCTTGCGCCTGGCTGATGCCGGAAAAGGACAGCAGGCCGGCCATCACGGCGGCTGCGCCGGCTGTCATGGCGCGGCGGCGCAGCGTGGCGGAAGAAGAACGGGCAGTCGTTTGAATCGTGTTCATGAGTAGCTCCTTTACGTGGTGCACGTCGGGTGTCGTGTGCATGGTCACACTGTAGGAGTGCTCTGTTACGGATTCGCTTGCAGCGGGTAAAGATATGTAAAGCGATGTATTTGAATGTGTCAGGCGGATGCCGGCTGCCGGTTCGCTTATTCGCGCACGTGGCCGCAGACGCTGCAGGCGGGGTTGCGCGCAGCCTTGATGCTGCTCCATTCCATGCTGCGCGCGTCGAGCAGCAGCAGGCGGCCGGCCAGCGTTTCGCCGATGCCAGCCACCACTTTCAGCGCTTCGGCGGCCTGCATGCTGCCGATGATGCCGACCAGCGGCGCGAACACGCCCATCGTGCCGCAATTGACCTCATCGAACTGCTGGTCTTCCGGGAACAGGCAGGAATAGCAGGGGCCGTCGCCGCGCGTATCGAACACGCTGATCTGGCCGTCGAAGCGTACTGCCGCGCCGGACACCAGCGGCACCCGATGCGCAACGCAGGCGCGGTTCACCGCATGCCGCGTCGCGAAGTTGTCGCTGCAATCCAGCACGATGGAAGCGGATGCCACGAGTTCGTCCAGGCGCGGGCCCGACATGCGCTCCTGCACCGCGACGACCTCGATTTCCGGATTGATCTGCGCCAGCGTCGCCTTGCCGGATGCGACTTTCGGCTGGCCGACGCGCTCGGTCGTGTGCAGGATTTGCCGCTGCAGATTGGTGAGATCCACCGTATCGTCGTCGACCAGCGTGATCTTGCCGATACCGGCCGACGCGAGGTAGAACGCTGCGGGCGAACCGAGCCCGCCGGCGCCGATGATCAGCGCATGCGCGGCCAGCAGTTTTTCCTGTCCCGCGATATCGAGTTCGTCGAGCAGGATGTGGCGGGAATAGCGAAGCAGTTGCTGATCGTTCATGGTGTGCGTCGGCGCTTGCCGTCATTTCCTCTGGCGGACAATCAAAAAAGCCGCATTGCTGCGGCCTTTTCGAGCAGTCCTGTTTATTTCGTCGGCTGCGGTTTCTTGTCTGCCGGTTTCTTTTCCGGCTTCTTCGCTTCCGGCTTGTCTTCGTGCTTCGGATCGTTGATGCTCGGTTCTTTCTTGGTCTCGACCGTCTTGGTCTTCGACAGCACGACCGGCAAGCCCTTCAGGTGATTCAAGGCCTGCTGCAGCTGGAAGTCGTCGGCGCTGCCGAATTCGAGCGGCTTGTGCTTTTTCTCGAGCGCCAGCAGGCGTTGTTCTTCTTCCGGCGTATCCGGTTCAGCGTGGACCTCGGCGCCTTTGTCCTTGTCGTTGGTCAGGTGCTTCTGCAGATCGGCTTCGCGCAGGCGGAAGCCGTTGAAGTCGTCGCCATCCTTGGTTTCATCCACCATCAGGTCCGGCACGATGCCGCGTGCCTGGATCGAACGGCCGTTCGGCGTGTAATAGCGTGCCGTGGTCAGCTTGACCGCGGTATCGGCCGACAGCTGGCGAATGGTTTGCACCGAGCCCTTGCCGAAGGTCTGCGAGCCGATGATGGTGGCGCGCTTGTAATCCTGCAGCGCGCCGGCCACGATTTCGGAAGCCGATGCGGAGCCGGCGTTGACGAGCACCACCAGCGGTACTTTCTTCAGCGATTCCGGCAGCTTGGCGAGCGGATCGCCGACCGCGCGCGTCGCATAGAATTCGCGGCGCGCATAGAAGCTTTGCTTGGAATCCGGCAGCTGGCCGTTGGTCGATACGACCACCACATCCTTCGGCAGGAAGGCGGCCGCAACGCCGATCGCGCCCGGCAGCACGCCGCCCGGATCATTGCGCAGATCAAGCACGATGCCTTTCATGTTCGGGTCCTGCGCGTACAGCGCGGCGATTTTCTTCGCCATGTCGTCGACGGTCGGTTCCTGGAACTGCACGATACGGATCCAGGCATAGCCCGGCTCGATCATCTTCGCCTTTACGCTCTGCACGCGGATTTCCTGGCGCACGATCGTCACGACGATCGGCTTGTCTTCATCCTTGCGCGCGATGGTCAGCGTGATCTTGGTGTTCGGCTCGCCGCGCATCTTCTTGACGGCCTCGTCCAGCGTCATGCCTTTGACCGGCGTCGAATCGAGACGCGTGATCAGGTCGCCCGCCTTCAGGCCGGCGCGGTAGGCCGGGGAATCCTCGATCGGCGAGATCACCTTGACATAGCCGTCTTCCATGCCGACTTCGATGCCAAGGCCGACGAACTTGCCCTGCGTGCCTTCGCGCAGTTCCTTGAAGGCTTTCTTGTCGAGATAGGCCGAGTGCGGATCGAGTGAGGACACCATTCCGGAAATGGCTTCGGTGATCAGCTTCTTGTCGTCCACCGGTTCGACGTAATCGGATTTGATCAGCCCGAACACTTCGGCGAACTGGCGCAACTCTTCGAGCGGCAGCGGGTTGGTCGCATTTTTCTGGGCGAGGGCGTCGAGTTGCGTGCCCATGCCGATTGCGCCGACGACCATGCCCAGACCGACCAATGCAATATTCTTAAGTTTCGTTCCCATGTTCACCTGATAGTTACCCAATCGAGCGGGTCAAACGCGCGGCCATCATGCCGCATTTCAAAGTATAAACCCGAATGTTCGTTGCCGCCGCTGTTGCCGATATTGGCAATCACGTCGCCGGATTTGACCACATCGCCGGCACGCTTAAGCAGCGACTGGTTATTGGCATAGATCGTCAGGTACTGGCTGCCGTGGTCGATGATCAGCAGGTTGCCGAAACCGCGCAGCCAGTCGGCGAATACCACGCGGCCGCCGGCCACGGCATGCACATCCGTGCCTTCCGGCGCGCGGATGAAAATACCCTTGGACACCGGACCGTCACCGCGCTTGCTGCCGAACTTGCTCATCATGTCGCCGCGCACCGGCAGGCGCAGCTTGCCGCGCAGCGCGGCGAAAGCGCCATCCGGCATGCCGGAGTCGGGCAGCAATTCGTTGCGCGCCAGCGCCTGCTGCTTCGTGTCCGGTTCGTCATCCTCGATCGCATCCGGATTGGCGATCTTGCCGCCGTCGCTGCGTTTTTTCGCTTCGGCCAGGCGCCGTTCGCGTTCGGCCTTCGCTGCCTGTTCACGCTTTCTGCGCTCGATTTCCGCCTTGCGCTGTTCGGCGATCATCGCCGACAGCTTGTCGACCAGCGAGGACAGGCGGCGTTCATCGCGCTCGATCTTGCCGGCTTCCTTGCGCTGCGCGCTGAGCTTGCTGGACAGCTGCGCCACCAGCGTGGCGCGCTGCGCCTTCTGCTTTTCGAGGATCGCATGCTGCTTGCGCGCGGCATCCGCGATGTCGTCCAGTTTTTCCTTCGTCGCACGCGCTTCGGCCTGGTTGTCCTCGATCGCCTTCAGGTTCGCGCGCAGCGATTCGATCAGCTCGGCCTGCGCGCGCGACACGTATCCCATGTACTGCAGGTCGCGGTTGATGCGGTTCGGGTTGTCGCCGGACAGCAGCAGCTTGATCCGATCCTCGTTGCCGGCGACGTATTGCTTGCGCAGCAACTCCGCTAGTTGCTTCTGCTGCGCATCGACAGTCTTTTGCAAGACATCGTGCTGTCGCGCCAGTTCCTGCAGGCGGACCTTCGCGGCTTGCTGCTGCGCACCGAGTTCGTGCAAGTTGCGCTTGGCGTCCGAGATAGCGGCTTCGGAGTGCGCCAGCGCATCGGCAGCGTCCGATTTCGCGTTCTCGGTCTTGTCGATCGAGCGCTTCAGCTCGTCCAGTTTCTCTCGCAGATCGGCGCGCTGGTGCTCGGCGATCTTTTTCTGGCGATCCGGGTCCTTTTGCGCATGCGCCGGCAGATGGCATGCAAGCGCCATCACGGCTACGGCAGCCGACATGCGCGGCAAGGTCCGTCTCACGTGGTCGAGACCGGTCCAGCGGGCGGGCGGTTTAGGCAAGACGCGCGTCATTCACCTTGTGGCGGCGACGGCGGCAGCGGCGACCGGCTTGGCGGGTTCGCCGAGGTAGTAATGGCGGATCGGTTTCAGGTTGGCGTCCAGTTCATAGACGATGGGAATGCCGTTCGGGATGCTGAGGCTGACGATATCCTGGTCGCTGATATTGTCGAGCATCTTGATCAGCGCGCGCAGGCTGTTGCCGTGCGCGGAAATAATGACATTTTTGCCGGCGCGGATGGCCGGCGCGATCGAATCGTTCCACGCCGGTTCGACGCGCGCAACGGTGTCCTTGAGGCATTCGGCCAGCGGAATCTGCTCGCGCTTCAGATGCGTGTAACGCGGATCGCTGTACGAGGTGCGCGGGTCGTTTGCCTCCAGCGGATTCGGCGGCACGTCGAAGCTGCGGCGCCATTTGTGCACCATGTCGTCGCCGTATTTCAGCGCCGTTTCCTTTTTGTTCAAGCCTTGCAGCGCACCGTAATGGCGTTCGTTCAGGCGCCAGTCCAGCGTGATCGGCACCCACATCATGTCCATCTCGTCGAGCGCGATCCACAGCGTGCGAATGGCTCGCTTGAGCAGCGAGGAGAATCCGATATCGAAGGTGAATCCGGCTTCGCGTAACAGGCGGCCGGCGCGGCGCGCCTCGGCGCAGCCCTTTTCAGTCAAATCGACATCAGCCCAACCGGTAAAACGATTTTCGAGATTCCATGTGGATTCGCCGTGGCGCATCAATACGAGTTTGTACATGGTTCAGTAGGTAATGGAAGAATTTCTGATGCAAAATGCCGAATCCGGATCGATTCCGGCTTCTATTTTATAATGCGAGACTCACTTCAGACCATTGGAAGCCCGTGAAATTCATTATTGATAACATTTTTCTGATTGTTCTTATGTTCTCGTCCGGTGCCGCATTGATGTGGCACAGCCTGCAGCGCACCGGCTCGAAAGTGACGGCCTTGCAGGCGACGCAAATCATCAATCAGGGCAAGAGCCTGATTCTGGACGTGCGCAGCGCGGAAGAGTTCGGCAACGGCCACATTCGCGATGCGAAAAACATTCCGTTGAAGGAGTTGCCGAATCGCCTGGCCGAACTGGAGAAATTCAAGACGCGCCCGGTCATCGTCGTGTGCGGCAAGGGCTTGCAATCATCGAAAGCAACCTCACAATTGAAAAAGGCAGGCTTCACCGAGGCAACCAGTTTGCTCGGCGGGCTGGATGCCTGGCAGACACAGGGTTTGCCGACCACCAAGTAAGGATTGCATGATGACTGCACATGTTTTGATGTACAGCACCGGCGTGTGCCCGTATTGCGTGATGGCGGAACGCTTGCTGAAGGCGAAGGGCGTCAACGATATCGAAAAGATCCGGGTCGACCTCGAGCCCGAGCAGCGCGCGCTGATGATGCAGAAAACCGGCCGACGCACGGTGCCGCAGATTTACATCGGCGAAACGCATGTCGGCGGTTTCGACGATCTCAATGCGCTGGAGCGCCAGGGCAAGCTGGATGCCTTGCTGCAAGGCGACTGACTGATACTAAAAACCGGACCGTTTTCCCGTCCGGTTTTTTATGGCAGCCTGCGCGCTGCCTGGAACGCTTGAAACGTTTACGTTATACGCGGAGGGCCTTGCCCTCCATTTTTCAAATCCGAACATCTTTGAGAGCACTTCATGGCTGACGAAAACCTGCAACCCGTATTCCAGATCCAGCGCGTCTATTTGAAGGATCTGTCGCTCGAACAGCCGAATTCCCCGGCCATTTTCCTCGAGCCGGAACAGCCGACGATGGAAGTCGCGGTCGATGTCGGCGCGCAACCGTTGGCCGAAGGCATCTACGAATCGACCGTCACCATCACGCTGACGGCAAAGGTCAAGGACAAGATTGCCTTTTTGGTGGAAGGCAAACAGGCCGGCATTTTCGAGGCGCGCAATATTCCGGATGAACAGCTCGATCCGCTGCTCGGCATCGGTTGCCCGAACGTGATTTATCCATATCTGCGCGCCAACATCGCCGACATGGTGACGCGCGCCGGTTTCCCGCCTGTGCATCTGGCCGAAATCAATTTCGAAGTGTTTTATCAGCAGCGCCTGCAGGCGCTGGCGCAGCAGCAGGAAAACGGCGCCGGCATCGTGATGGCGGACGGTTCGGCGGCCCGTCACTGATATCCGACAAGGGCGGCGCATGAAACGAGGTCTTCTTCTTGTGATCCTGTCGGCGGCCGCGATGGCGGGCGCGGCGCACGCGGCCGAGTTCAGGTCGGTCGGCGCCAATCCGGTGGTGGCCTACAATGCACCGTCAGAGAAGGCGCGCAAGGTGTATATCGCGCCGCGCGGCATGCCGGTCGAACTCATCCTCACGCAGAATGGCTGGAGCAAGGTGCGCGACGCTGTCGGCGACTTGTTCTGGCTCGAGGCAAAAGGCCTGGTCGCGAAGCGTACTGTCGTCGTTATCGCGCCGAGCGCGCACTTGCATGCAAGCGCCAGCGATGCATCGCCGCTGGTCGCCACTGCCGACAAGGGCGTGCTGCTTGATCTGGCCGCGCCGCCGGCGTCCGGCTGGGTCAGGCTGAAGCACCGGGACGGCCAGACCGGTTTCGCCAAGGTCGGCGAAGTGTGGGGCGAGTAAGCGCATGCCGCGGCACCGGACCTGTGTTCTCCATATTCATTCGAGCGTTGCAGCTGCCCTGATGCCGGCTCCGTCTTGTTGCTGTCCAACTCTGTCGCAACCATGAACATCACGATACTGGGCGCTGGCGCATGGGGTACGGCGCTGGCGAAGTCGCTGGCCGAACGCCACAAGGTTCTGTTGTGGGGGCGCGATGCCGCCGCGATGCAGGAGCTCGCGCAGCAGCGCGAGAACCGGCATTACCTGCCGGGTTTCGCCTTGCCGGACGATCTGATCTGCAGCAGCGATCTTGCCGCCGCCGTCGCGCACGTCGGTACCGACGGCTTGCTGATCGCCGGCACCTCTCTGGCTGGCCTGCGGCCGCTGGCGACGCAGTTGCGCACGCATGCGATTCCGAACCTGGTGTGGTTGTGCAAGGGGTTTGAGCAGGATACGCAGCTGATGCCGCATCAGGTGGTGCGCCAGGTGCTCGGCGACAAGCTGCCGGCCGGCGCCTTGTCCGGCCCTTCATTCGCACAGGAAGTTGCGCGCGGCCTGCCGTGTGCGCTGACGATCGCCTCCGATGACGCCGCCTTGCGCGAGCAGGTCGTCGGCGCCATGCACAGCCGCAGCATGCGCATCTACGCGACCGACGATCTGGTCGGCGTCGAAGTCGGCGGTGCGGTCAAGAACATCCTTGCCATTGCAACCGGCGTAACCGATGGTCTCGGCCTCGGCATGAACGCGCGCGCGGCGCTGATCACGCGCGGCCTGGCGGAGATCATGCGGCTCGGCGTGGCGCTCGTCGGCC
>DATMTZ010000337.1:0-18107 GCA_035563975.1 Oxalicibacterium sp.
GTCAGGCGGCCGGTGGTGTAAAACACCTTGTCCCCGCCGGCGACGTCATTGAGCCACATCAGACCGGCGATCGAGTCGACCGCGTTGTGGCGGCCGACATCCTCGATGAAGTACTGCAGTTCGCCCTCTGATGAAAACAGGCCGCAGCCGTGCACCGAGCCGGCCTTGGCATAAATCGAATCCTGCGTGCGGATGGTGTTGACGACCCTGTACAGCGTCGACTGTTTCAGGCGCGCGTCCGGCGGCAGCGCGATGTTGTCGAGTTCATCCATCAGGTTGCCGAAAATCGTGCCCTGGCCGCACCCTGTCGTCACGACGCGCTTGGCGGTGCGCTCCTCGATATCGGCGATGCCGCCCCGCGTCGTGACGAAAGCGGCATGCTGTTCCCAGTCGATATGAACTGAAGCGATTTCTTCCACCGTGCGCACCAGTCGCTGGTTGCGCAGATAGCCGAGTGTCAGCGCTTCGGGCGCTGCGCCCAGTGTCATCAACGTGATCAGCTCGCGGCCGTCGACGTGCACCGTCAGCGGGCGCTCGGCCGGAATCGATACGACGGACTTGTGCGCCGTCTCGTCCACCGCGTTGACGCGATAAACCAGTTCGACCGGTGTGCTGGAAAGTTCAGGACGATACGACATGTGTTCGACGCTTATCATGGACCGATGTGTCGGCATCCGGTCGGTTCTCGCTTCATGCAGATCATGAAGTCTTAAGGCTGGGATAAATATGGAAATGGCAATATCGCCATGCATCGCCAGATACGATTATAGCGGCTCAAACCGATCCGGACTTACGCCTCCCCTCTTTTCGCTTTCGATGAATACTGCAGACTCGCTGGCAGAAAACCTGTTCTATCGCGCCGTCCGCCTGATCGAGGCAGGCGATGTCCTTGATGCGGAGGTCGAACTACGCCTGGCGCTGGAGCTGCAACCCGATATGGCGGAAGCGCATGCCAATCTCGCCTGGCTGCTGGAACGCGATGCCCATCCGCGTGAGGCCGAACGACATTACCGCCGTGCGCTGGAACTCCAGCCGCGACAGGCGCAGACATATCTGAATTTCGGCGCGATGCTGAATGGGCAAAAGCGGTTTGCGGAGGCCGAAGCCATTTACCGCCACGCGCTCGCCATCTCGCCCGACATGCCGGCAGCCTGGTCCAATCTCGGCGTGCTGCTGGCGTGCATGAAGCGCGATCAGGAAGCCGAACAGTGCTATCGCCGCGCACTCGCGATCGCACCGGACTACCGCACCGCCAGCTTCAATCTTGCTTACCTGCTGCTCCGCCGCGGCGAGTTCGCCGAGGGCTGGCGTTGCCTGGAGGCGCGAACGCCATCGGTCTCGCTGCAGGAGAAACTGTCCTGTCCGCGCTGGAACGGCGAAACGCTGCAGGGAAAGTCGATGCTGATCGGCTTTGAAGCCGGGCATGGCGACATGATCCAGTTCTGCCGCTATGCGGCGCTGCTGAAGCAACGCGGCGCGCGGCAGGTCGACATCCTGTGCCATCCGGGTCTGAAAACGCTGTTTGCGCGGCTGTCCGGCGCAGACGAGATCATCGGCATGGACGAAGCCCTGCCCCATTCCGACTGGGACTACTGGACGCTGCCGATGAGCCTGCCCTATTTCTTTGGCACGCAGTACGAAACGATTCCGGCAACACTGCCCTACCTGTCGGCTGCGCCGGAACGTGTGGCGCATTGGCGGAACCTCATCGGGGCGCGCGATGGCCGACTGCGCGTGGGCCTGGCATGGAAGGGCAATCACCGCAATGAAAACGATGCCGACCGTGCGTTGCCTTCGCTCGCCGCTCTGGCGCCGCTGGCCCGCGTCCCGGCTGTGCATTTCTTCAGCCTGCAAAAAGGCCCTGCCGCGGCGGAAGCCGCGATGACGCCGGCCTTGCCGTTGACCGATCTTGCCGCAGGCATCGCGGACTTCGACGATACCGCCGCCATCGTGATGCAGATGGATCTGGTGATTGCTGTCGACACCGCCGTCGCACACCTTGCCGGCGCGCTCGGCAAACCGTGCTGGGTGCTGATCCCGGACTACAAGCCGGATTGGCGCTGGCTCGCCGATATGGACACGTCGCCTTGGTATCCGCAGGTAATGCGCCTGTTCCGCCAGCAGACTGCGGGCGACTGGACCACGGCGATCGAGGACGTGGCGCAAGCCCTGGCCGCATTTGCGCAGGAATAAGCCGGGCGGCAGGTTGCGCCGCGCTATTGCTTGCGTTGTCCGCGGTGATCGGTCTGGCTGCTGCCGCGGGCGCGCTGGTGCACCGGTCCGTTGACGCTGACCAGGTTGCGTGCGGTGTTGATCAGCGCGAGGTGCGAAAACGCCTGCGGAAAATTGCCGAGCTGCCGCTGCGCTACCGGATCGTATTCTTCCGACAGCAGGCCGACATCGTTGCGCAATGCGAGCAGGCGCTCGAACAATGCACGCGCATCCTCATAACGCTTCAACAGAATATAGTTATCCACCAGCCAGAAACTGCACGCAAGGAAGGCCCCTTCGCCGGGCGGCAGGCCGTCGGCCCCGCTTCCCGTGTCGTAGCGCATGACGAGGCCGTCGCGCAGCAAATCGCGTTCGATCGCGGCTACCGTGCCAACGACGCGCGGATCGTCCGCAGGCAAGAAGCCGACGCTCGGGATCAGCAGCAGGCTTGCATCCAGCGCACGCGATCCGTAGGACTGCACGAAAGTATTCCGTTCGTCGTCGAACCCCTGCTCGCACACCTCGCGATGAATGCGGTCGCGAATCGCGCGCCAGCGCTGCAGCGGCCCCTCTGTGCCAAACTCCTCGATCGAACGCACCGCGCGGTCGAACGCGACCCAGGCCATCACCTTGGAGTGCGTAAAGTGCCGGCGTCCGCCGCGCACTTCCCAGATGCCGTCGTCCGGTTGATCCCAGATCTTCTCCAGATGCGCCATCAACGCGCATTCCAGCGCCCAGCTGTCGGCCAGCGGCCCGAGGCCGGCCTTGCGCGCGACATACAAGGCGTCGATGACTTCGCCGTACACGTCGAGCTGGATCTGGCCGGCCGCCGCATTGCCGACGCGTACCGGCGATGAATTCTCGTAGCCGGGCAGCCACGGCACCTCGTATTCTTCCAGGCGCCGTTCGCCGGCCACGCCGTACATGATTTGCAACTGTTCCGGTGTGCCGCCGACTGCGCGCAGCAACCAGGTACGCCAGGCCTGCGCTTCGTCAAGAAAGCCTTCGCCGATCAGCGCGTACAAGGTCAGCGTGGCGTCACGCAGCCAGCAATAGCGGTAGTCCCAGTTGCGCGGGCCACCGATCTTCTCCGGCAGCGAGGTGGTCGCCGCCGCCACGATGCCGCCGGTCTGCCAGTGCGCCAGCGCCTTCAGCGTCAGGATCGAACGCATGACGATGACCGACCATTCGCCGACGGATTCGAAAGGCTGTGACCACTCCACCCAGCGCTGTTCGACCAGCTTGCGGGTCGCATGGCGGTCGATGACATCGGGGATCGGCTGGTAGGATGGTGTCCAGCTGAGCGTGAAGCCGACTTCCTCGCCGGCCGCGATGTCGAATTCCCCCAGCGTGCGGAAGTTCTTGCCGCGCACCGGGATGTCGGCATCCAGCACCAGCCGTTCCGGGCCCGCCATCAGCATCAGGCGCCCATCTTCGTGGCGTGAAGCCCATGGCACCACCGCGCCATATTGATAGCGTGCGATCAGTTCGGTGCGCATGCGCACGGCGCCGCGCAGGCCGCGCACAATACGGATCACGTCGGTCACGTTGTCGCGGCGGGCGAGAAAATCGGTGAGCTGGACGGCGCCGTCCTCTGTCTCGAAAATCGTTTCCAGTATCAGCGTGCGGCCGGCGTAGCGGCGCGAGACCTTGCGCACGTCGCCATCCGGCGCGATGCGCCAGCGGCCATGTTCACCGTTTCCCAGCAGCGCGGAAAAGCAGGCATCGCTGTCATAGCGCGGCAGGCACAGCCAGTCTATGCTGCCATCGAGGCCGACCAGCGCAGTCGTTTCGCAATTGCCGATCAGTGCATAGTCTTCTATTCGTTTTGCCATGGAGTGGTAGCAGGAAGGAAAATCTTTTTCTTGTTGGCCACGCGCCGGCGACGGCCATGCAGCACGCGTCTTATCCGCCGGTTGCAAATCCCGGATACAGGGTCATGCCGCCGTCGACGTACAAGGTGGTGCCGACAACGTAGTCGGAATCGTCGGATGCCAGCCACACTGCGGCGCGCGCGATATCGTCAGTCTCGCCAATGCGGCCGTATGGCACCAGCGTCATCAACGCGTCGTAGGCGGCCGGCGTTTCCCACGCGGTCGTGTTGATCGGCGTGCGGATCGCGCCCGGGGCGATGCTGTTGACCCGGATGCGATGCGGCGCGACTTCCTGTGCCAGGCTTTCCATCAGCATCTTGATCCCGCCCTTGGACGCGGCGTAATTGACATGGCCGGCCCAAGGAATTTCCTGGTGCACCGAGCTCATGCAGATGATCTTGCCGGCAGCACGGGAAACCGACGGCACCACGCCGCGGCGCAGGAATTCGCGCACGGCGGCGCGGGCGCACAGGAACTGTCCGGTCAGGTTGACGCCGATCACGGTATCCCACTGCTGCAGCGTCATGTCCTGGAAGGCTGCGTCGCGCTGCAGGCCGGCATTGTTGACGAGGATGTCGATCGTGCCCCATTCGCGCACCATGTGGTCGAACATCGCATCGACTTGCTGTTCCGACGACACGTCGGCGCGATGCGCATAGGCCTTGCTGCCGTATCCGGCAATCTGTTCAACGACGGCCTGCGCCGCCGCTTCATCCGTGACGTAGTTGATCACCACGTCGGCGCCGGCCTCGCCCAGCGCGAGGGCGACACTGCGGCCGATGCCGGAGTTCGCGCCGGTGACCAGCGCCTTCTGTCCGGTCAATGTTCGCTGTATGCGGCGCGGCGGCGCGGCGGAGTCTGTCACAGGAGAAGAGCTCAATTTGCGTTTCCGATGCATGAATATCCCGGTGTGACAGCAAATCGCCGCCCCGGGTTCCGGCCCGCGCACAAGGCCGCAAGCAGAACGCCGCCGTTATCGGGGATAATGCGCATCCATCCGTCCCCATCGCGGCGTTCGCGCAGCCATTGCAATGAAGTACCCTGCTTTACTTTCCATTAACGAAATCCTGCCGCAACTGCAGCAGTACGATGCCATCATCGACGTGCGCAGCCCGGCGGAATTTGCGGAAGATCATGTTCCGGGCGCGATCAACTGCCCGGTGCTGGACAACGAACAGCGCGTGCAGATCGGCACGATGTACAAGGTGCAGGGTGGGTTCGAGGCAAAAAAACTCGGTGCGGCGCTGGTGGCAAAAAACATCGCGCGGCATATCGAGCACAGTTTCCTGTCGCAGCCGCATGGCTGGAAACCGCTGGTGTACTGCTGGCGCGGCGGCAATCGCAGCGGCGCGATGGCGCACATCCTCGCGCGCATCGGCTGGCCGGTGACGCAACTGGAAGGCGGCTACAAGGCGTATCGCAGCAGGCTGGTGACCGAGCTGGCGGTGCTGCCGCAGAACCTGCGTTTTCATGTGCTGTGCGGCTCGACCGGCAGCGGCAAGAGCCGCCTGCTACGCGTACTGGCCGAGCAAGGCGCGCAGGTGCTGGATCTCGAGCAGCTTGCCGCGCATCGCGGCTCGGTGCTTGGCGACCTGCCGTCTGCGCCGCAACCTTCGCAGAAAATGTTCGAAAGCTGTATCTGGAACCTGCTGCGCCATTTCCACGCCGGCGAGCCGGTTTTCGTCGAGGCCGAAAGCAAGAAGGTCGGCAAGCTGCGCGTGCCCGACGTGCTGATGGAGCAGATGCGCGCATCGCCCTGCACGATGCTCGATTTGACGATTCCACATCGCGTGCAGTTGCTGATGCAGGAATACGCGCATTTCGTCGGCGATCCGGCGCAGTTGAACAAGCAGCTCGACTTCCTTACGCCGCTGCACGGCCGCGCAAAGATCGCGGAGTGGCATGCGCTCGCATTGTCAGGCCGCATGCTCGAACTGGTGGAAGACCTGCTGCGCAAGCATTACGATCCCGGCTATCTGCAGTCGGTCAGGCGCAACTTCAGCCATTTCGTCCAGGCAGACACGCTGCTGTTGCCCGACATTTCCGATCCGGCCTTTCAGCAGGCGGCCATGCAGCTGCGTGAAGCCGCAGGCAAGTCCATCGTGTGCTAACTCACCTCCTTCGACAGAGCCATTCATGAGCGACTCCACCTCTTCCCCTATCCGCCTGACGGCGTTTTCCCATGGCGGCGGCTGCGGCTGCAAGATCGCGCCCGGCGTGCTGACGCAGATCCTGCAAGGCAGCGGCGGCCTGCCGCTACCGAAGGAACTGCTGGTCGGTATCGAAACAGCCGATGACGCGGCGGTGTACCAGCTGAACGATGAACAGGCGCTGATCGCGACCACCGATTTCTTCATGCCGATCGTCGACGATCCTTACGACTTCGGCCGCATCGCTGCGACCAACGCGATCTCTGACGTGTATGCAATGGGCGGCACGCCGATCATGGCGCTGGCGCTGGTCGGCATGCCGATCGACAAGCTGCCGCCCGAGGTGATCGGCCGTATCCTGAAAGGCGGCGAATCGGTCTGCGCGCAGGCCGGCATCCCCATTGCAGGCGGCCATACCATCGATTCGGTGGAGCCGATCTACGGGCTGGTCGCGCTCGGCCTCGCGCACCCGTCGAAGATCAAGCGCAACGCGGACGCGCGCGCCGGCGACAAGCTGGTGCTGGGCAAGCCGCTTGGCGTCGGCGTGCTGTCGGCCGCCTTGAAGAAGAACATGCTGGACGAAGACGGTTATGCGTCGATGATCGCCAACACCACGAAGCTGAACACGCCTGGGAGAAAGCTCGCACAGCTCGATGCCGTGCATGCGCTGACCGATGTCACGGGCTTCGGCCTGCTCGGGCACTTGCTGGAACTGGCGCGCGGCGCCAAGCTGAACGCGCATCTCGACATGGCGGCGATTCCGTTTCTGCCGCAGGTACAGCAGCTGGCCGAGCGCGGATGCGTGACCGGCGCTTCGGGACGCAACTGGCAGAGCTACGGTCACGAAGTGGCGCTGTCGTCGAAAGTCACGTCCTTGCAACAGGCGCTGCTGACCGATCCGCAGACAGCCGGCGGCCTGCTGGTGTCATGCGCGGCGGACGCAGTCGAACAAGTGCTGGCGATCTTCCGCGAGGAAGGCTTTGCCGACGCAGCGGTAATCGGCGAAATGAAGCAAGGCGCGCCGGGCGTCGAGGTCACCTGATCGTTCAGGGGCGAAAGCGCTGGCGGTAATCGACCGGACTGATATTGAGTCGCCTGAGGAAAATGCGGCGCATGCCGTCTTCCGTCTCGAAGCCGCAGCGCTGCGCGATATCGCGCAGGCTCAGCTCGGTCGATTCCAGGCAGCGCCGCGCCGCGTCGATGCGCGCATCGGTGACGAAATTCATCGGCGTCATGCCGCATTCCTTCTTGAACACGCGCGACAGGTTGCGCGTACTCATCTTCATGTGCGCCGCAAGCGACGGCAGTGTATGAGCCGCGGCGAGATTTTCGATGATGTAGTTCTGCGCCGCGCCGAGCGCCGATTCCTGCGCCGCCTGCGTTTCCAGCAGCGGGCTGAACTGCGACTGCCCGCCGGCGCGGCGCAGGTAGACGATCAGGTACTTGGCGACATCGAGCGCGGTCTTCCTGCCGCAGTCTTCTTCAACCAGCGCCAGCGCCAGATCGATGCCGGCCGTGACGCCCGCAGTCGTGTAGATGGCACCATCCTTGATGTAGATGCGGTCCGGTTCGACGATCGCGCTGCGAAACATGTCGGCCAGCCGCGACGCGTCCATCCAGTGCGTGGTGACCGTCTTGCCCTTCAGCAGACCGGCCGCGCCAAGCGCGAACACGCCGTTACAGATTGCGCCGACACGGCGGCAATCGTCGACCTGCGCCTTGATCCAGTCGACCACGGTGCTGTCTTCCAGGATATCGAATACGCCGAGACCGCCGGGCACGATCAGCGTATCGAAATGCGGACAGGGATCGAAGATCGTGCGGTCCGGCATCATCGTCAGGCCATTGGATGCCTGTACCGGCCGGCGCGTGGTGCCGATTGTCAGCAATTCATAGCGCGTCGCACCCTCGGTGAGGACATTCACTTCGGCAAAGGCATCGCCCGGCCCGGCGATGTCCAGCATCTGAAAACCGGGAAACAGCAGCATGCCGATCGTAATCTTACGCATTACTTCTCCATCAGGTCGCGGTTGCACGCATCGCGTTTCTCGCCTTCAAGCGGTAGAAGCCTTCCGCTCCTATCCAGCTGAGGATGAATGCGCCAACGATGACATATCCAAGCGAAGTGTAACTGTCACGCAGGCTGTCCATCGCATGCCAGAAGGCGCCGCTCGGATGAAAGTATGCCTGCAGCAGGCCGGCCACGCCAATGGCGGCGATCGTCAGCGCGAGCAGCGTCGACGTCATGGTCAGCATCATGTTGTACGCCAGCTTGCGCAATGGCGATACGAAAGCCGCGCCGTAGACGCGCAGCATCAGTACGCCATCGGTTGCATCCAGCGTCAGCATGCCGGCCGCAAACAGCATGGGAAACAGCAAGACAGTTTCCATATGGACGCCCTGTGTCGCCTGAACCGCGGTCGTGCTCAGCAAGGCCACCTCGGTTGCCGTTTCAAATCCCAGGCCAAACAGAAACCCGAGCGGAATCATCTGCCAGCTATGCGCGATTCCGCCAAACAAAGGCTTGAACATGCGCGCAAGCGCATTGCCCTTCATCGGCGCAATGGCAGCAGCTTCGTTCGCCTGCACATGGCGGGCGCTGCGGCAGATCTCGATCAGCAGCGCAATGTTGAGCAAGCCGATCGCCAGCAGGAAAAGCGTCGACACGATCGAACTCAATACGCCGCCGTAGGCCTGCCATTGGGGCAATGACGGCAACACCGACCTGGCGGCGAACGCAATCGCGATCGCTGCCACGATAACCACGAGCGAATGGCCGATCGCAAAGCAGAAGCCGACGGCAACCGGGCGCCCGCCATGCTGCATCAGCTTGCGCGTCACGTTATCGATGGCGGCAATGTGGTCCGCATCCAGCGCGTGCCGCAAACCGAAGCTGTATGCCAGCAGTGCGGTACCGAGCAATGCGCCATTGCCGCGCAGGTCGAGCCAGGCCCAGATCCATACCAGCACATTGAACGCAACGAGAAAGGCATACATCGTACGGATTCTTTGCCTCATCGCGCTGTCCTGCGCGCTTGCCAGATCGGACCTGGCATCTGTCGGCATCATGCGATGTGCCGCTCCAGTTCGCCGATCTGCAGCACGCCGTACTGTTCCAGCACCGAGATCAGTGCCAGCGTGTAGCGATCGTAGTAGTCCCACGTCGTTTGTCCGCCGCACGCATTGCGTTCCCATTCCGCGATGGATACGATCAGCTTTTGCCGGAAATCTTCCCACTCGAAATGGCCTTCCTTCGACAAGGCCATCGCCATGCCGAACACCTTGCGCTGCCAGTCTTCGCTGAAATACAGCTTGCCGTCGCTGCGCGGCGGCGAGTCGGGCTGGCCCAGCATCTGCGTTGCGGCGTATTCTTCGAAGCGCGTAAACATGGCACCTCCTTACTCAGGAATGTTCACTGTCGCCACGCCCATCATGGCTTCCGGCGTGACGAGCGCAGCCAGTTCCTCTTCGCTCAAATGTTCCGAATTGGCCGGACGCTCGGGAATGACGAACCAGCGGATCTGCGCGCTGCTATCCCATACCTTGACCGCCTTCTGCGACGCCACCTCGACGCCGAACTCGCGCAGCACGGCGCGCGGCTCGCGCACGCCGCGTGCGCGGAACACCGGATCCTTGTACCAATATGGCGGCAGCCCGAGCACCGGCCACGGATAGCAGGAGCACAGCGTGCAGATGACCAGGTTGTGTGTGTCCTGCGTATTCGCCACAGCCTTCATGTGTTCGCCTTCGGCACCGTCCATGCCGAGCGGAAAATCCAGCTCGGCGATTGCCTTTGGCGTGTCGTCCAGCAGGCGCTGCTTGTAAGCCGGATCGACCCAGGCGCGCGCGACGATCTTCGCGCCGTTGAACGGGCCGGCGACCTTCTCGAAATGTTCGAGCACCGCGTCGACGGAATCGCTTCCCAGCACCCCCTTCTCGATCAGCAATGCCTCCAGCGCGCGCACCTTGGCCGCGCTGGCGTTTTCACGTTCTTCATCGTAGGCAAATATTGCACTCATGGCTTTTCCTTTGCGTTATTGCGGCGCCTTCAGATAGGCGTCGAAGAGATCGGCATAAATCACGGTATTCGGTTCGCTCTTGTCCGCGCCCCAGATATCCGCGGCATCGAAGGAAACGCAGTACACGTGCTGCGCCCCTTCCAGACCATCGGGGCCGGTGGAAACGAAATACTCGAAGGCATCCGGATACACGGCGGAAACGACACCGCGCTTGTTGCGCAAGAACCCCGGCAGTCGGCTATGGTCGGCGGCCAGCGGATCGGCGACGTACACGACATCGCCGGCCTTGAAACGCGGTGCCTTCGCCAAGGGACGCAGGCCGGAATCGCCATGGCGCAGATAGCGCCGGACCTGCTCCTTCAAGGCCGGGTTCGGCCGCTGCGGCAGCGGCGCATCGGGCTCGGCACGATAACGCTCGGTCAGCTTCGCGAGTTCCTCCGCTGCGACGTAGCCTCGATCGATGAAAAACTGGCTGATGCCCATCAGCCATTTTTCGTAGTAGCGGTATTTGAAGTATTCGAATGGCTGCATGCCTTCAGCGCCGGTACGCAACGATGCCCAGGTCCAGGTTTCCTTGAAGCTGGTCGGAACCTGGTCTATCGGGTAGCGCGGCAACGACGCGCCGAGATGAGTGCTCTCGGCCATCATCACCGTATGAATGCCGAAGATGCGTTTTTCCCAGTCGGTGTAAAAGACGCGCGTATCGAGATTGACGGGGCCGAGATTTTCCAGCCCGCCGATGTAGTGCTGCAGTTTCATGAGTGGACTCCTGCAAGTTCAGGCACAAACGGCCGGTACGACGGCGCACGACGCGAAGCCGCGCTTGAGTGAGGCAATATCGAGATCGCGACCGATGATGACGAAGCGGCTGATCCGCGCGCTGCCCGGCGGCCAGCGTTTGCCAGGCTTGGCTTCCGTCAGCATGTGCACGCTGTGGAACGTGAATTGCCGCGCCTCGCCCTCGAAATGCAGCACGCCTTTCGTGCGCATGATCGTCAGGCCCTGCTGCTGCACCAGTTGATTGATCCAGCGCTTGAAGCGCTCCGCATCGAGCGGCGCTGCGCTCTGCAGAGCGCAGGATTCGATACTGTCGTCATGCTCGTGATCGTGCTCGCCGTCGAGTATGTCCGGCTCCACGGACAACAACTGCACGAGCGAAAAGCGCTGCAGACCCAGCACCTGCGGGGCCGGCACCTTGGCGTGGTCGGTAGTTACAATCGCAGCCGCCGGGTTCATTGCGCGCACCGCGTGTTGCAGGCAGGCGAGCTGTTCGCGTTCCAGCAGACTCGCCTTGTTCAGTACGATGAGGTCGGCAAAGGCGATCTGCTCCTTCGCGATATCGTCGCCTGCCTGACGCTGGAAATTGACGGCATCGACGACGGTGACGACCGCCTCCAGATCCAGGCGCTGGAGCAGATCGCCGTCGGCCAGAAAGGTTTGCAGCACTGGAGCAGGATCAGCCAGCCCGGACGTTTCGACGATCAGGCGGTCGAGCGTGCCATCCGCTTGCTCGAGCAGTGTCTTGACGCCGCTCACCAGGTCGGTGCGGACGGTGCAGCAGACGCAGCCGTTGCGGATCTCGATCAGCGGATTGTCGTCGTTGACAATCAATTCGCCATCGATGCCGACTTCACCAAACTCATTGACGATCACGCCGATTCGTCCGGCGCTGTCCTCCAGCAAACGGTTGACCAGGGTGGTCTTGCCGGCGCCGAGAAAGCCGGTAATGACGGTGACAGGAATTTTTCGGGTATTCATCATGTCCTCACAGAATCGCGAAGGGCCGGCGGTACGCATTGGCTGGCCGTCCTTTCGAAGCGATTCTGCCGATACGGACACGCGCTTTCCAGCGCTAATTTTCCGATGGCTCATGCCTTGCGGCGACTGGCGGAAATCTCAGGCCAGATGTCCTTTTGCTTAAAAACCGAAGCAAACAGCCAAGGCGGAATGGCGCGTCGCGCACGAGGTATTGTGGCGGCGCCTATCTGCAGGAGAGGAAGATGGAACAGCGGCGCAGGAAAACAGGAGCGCCGTCATTCGAGGTGCCGACGCAGCAGACCGCTGCGATCAAGCAAAGGCAGGAAAGTCTATTTTTTTGCACCCACTTGCGGCACCGGCTTGGCGTCGGCAACACCGACCCCGGCGCTGCTGGCCTGCAGCGGCACATAGGCCCCCGGATTCTGGCAAGGCGGCACGGCGACCGCCGGCTTGGGCTTGTGGTGCTCCTTCAGATATTGCGCGGCGATGCGATCCTGTACCTCGCACAGTTTGTAGGCCGCGACCTTGTCGGTCCAGGCCTTCTTATGTTGTGTTTCTGCAGCCTTGGCCTTGGCTTCGTCGGTCGGCGGCGGCAGCTTGGCGAAGGCGCTGAGCGACAGCGCCGCCGCTGCGGTCATGGCCAAACCTTTGATGAGTATCGTTTTCATGCGCCCTCCTGTGCCGTTTTCGCCGGCACGCCGGTTTTTCTTGCGCCTTCCTGCGTGCGAACACGCGGTATGCGGCCGCTCTGGATGTCGTCATACCAGAGATCGTGGTGCTCCTTCGCCCACTCGTCATCGACGTAGCCGTCGCGCATGGCGCGATAGGCGCCTTCCATGCCGATCGTTCCCATGTAGATGTGACCGAGCGATGCGCTGAAAATCAATACCGCCGCGATCAGGTGAATCACGTTCGCCAGCTGCATGTTGCCGCGCGTGTAAAGAATGCCTGGCACGATTTCATTCAATACGAAGCCGGACGCACTGACGATGATGCCGAGGAAGACCACCCCGCCCCAGAACCACAGCTTTTCGCCTGCGTTGAACCGGCCGGCGTGCGCATGCCCGCGCGCGCCGCCCGCCATCCTGATCCATTGCCAATCGACGATGGAGGGAAAATTGTCCTTGACGAAGATTGCGAAGGTCACGATCAGCGACACCGTGAACAAGGGGCCGACGAAGTTATGCACGTTCTTGCACAGATAGGCCAGCCAGCCGAATACCACGTGGCCGAATACCGGCAGCACGATATGTTTGCCGAACAGCATCAGCAAGCCGGTGAACGCGAGGATCACAAAGCTGATCGCGACCGTCCAGTGAGCGATGCGCTCTATTGTCGTGAAGCGCTCGATCAGGCGGCCGGTGCGCTCGCCCTTCACACGCAACGGGCCGAAAATCAGGTAGAAGGCAGCGATCGCGACGAATACCAGCACGATCAGCCAGCCGCCATACAAGGTCAGCGGCCCGTTACGGTACTGGCGCCATGCCTCGCCGGCGGTGGTATCGCGCGACTGGCCGAGGAAGCGGGTCTTGGGCTGGATCAGCACGCCGGCTTCCAGTGCCGGGATGTTGACGAAGTTGTCGGTCCCTTCCAGTGCAAGACGATAGGTCGGCGCCAGATTGCCGGGCTGTACTTTCGAGCGCTCGGCCTGGTTCTGCTGCAGGATGTCGGCCGATTCCACGTTCGGCAGACCTTGCGGCGCAGGCGGCGCGGCATGTGTCAGGGCCGGCGTCGCCGGCGGCACGGTCTTGACGACCGACAGCGGCGGCGTCGCGCCGGGCTGGCTGGACTGCGCCAGCGCCGTGCCGCAAGCCGCCATGAGCGACAAGCCGGCTGCGAGTGTGGCTAACCATGTTTTCATGATGTTCCCCCGCCGCTTAGCTTCCGTTGATGTGCACGTACTCGTTTTGCGTTTGCGTGCGCGTGCGCATATGCCTTTCCCATTCAGCCTTGTTGCCGGCGGTCCAGCCCTTGGTCATGAACGGATCGTGCGCGCCCTGCCACGCCTGCTGGTCGCCGGAATCGCGCGCATCGGCTTGCGACTGGCTCTTCTCGCCGCAGCCGAACAGGGCGAGCATCAAGGCCGACATCAACAGTGCGCGCATCATGATTTTTTCTCCGGTGCCGGCTTGGCTTTTGGATTGGGCAGATTGCCGTAGGCGGTGCCCCATCCCCACACTTCGCTGCCCTTGCCGCGGTGCACGACACGGTCGCGGAAGATGTCGGCCACCACGTCGCCGTCGCCGCCGAGCAGTGCCTTGGTCGAACACATTTCGGCACAGGCCGGCAGCTTTCCTTCGGCGATGCGGTTGCGGCCATACTTTTCGAACTCTGCCTTGGAGCCGTTCTCTTCCGGACCGCCGGCGCAGAAGGTGCACTTGTCCATCTTGCCGCGCAAGCCGAAAGCGCCGTTGGAAGGAAATTGCGGCGCGCCGAACGGGCAGGCATACGAGCAATAACCGCAGCCGATGCAGATATCCTTGTCGTGCAGCACCACGCCTTCGTCGGTGCGGTAGAAGCAGTCGACCGGGCAGACGGCCATGCAGGGCGCGTCGGAACAGTGCATGCAGGCAACCGAGATCGATTTCTCCTGGCCGACCAGGCCGTCGTTGATGGTCACCACGCGGCGACGGTTGACGCCCCATGGCACCTCGTTCTCGTTCTTGCACGCGGTGACGCAGGCATTGCATTCGATGCAGCGCTCGGCATCGCAGATGAATTTCATTCGTGCCATGTTCGTTCTCCTCGGCTATCCCTGTCGATTGCGTCTGTGCTGCGCCTATGCCGTCATCTTCTCGATGTTGCAGATGGTGGTCTTGGTTTCCTGCATCATCGTGACCGAGTCGTAACCGTAGGTGGTGGCCGTGTTGACCGCCTCGCCGCGCACGATCGGATGCGCGCCTTCCGGATAGGAATCGATCATGTCCTTGCCCTGCCACCAGCCGGAGAAGTGGAAAGGAATGAAGGCCGTATCCACGCCGACGCGCATCGTCACCATCGCCTTGACCTTCAGCCGCGCACCGGTCGGCGTCGACACGATCACGTACTCGCCGTTGTGGATGCCGCGGTCGGCGGCCGCCTTCGGATTGATCTCGACGAAGTTCTCCTGCTGCAGCTCGGCCAGCCATGGATTCGACCGTGTTTCCTCGCCGCCGCCCTCGTACTCGACCAGTCGCCCTGACGTCAGGATGATCGGGAATTTCTCGTACAGCTTCGCTTCCACGTTCTTGTCCTGCAGCGACTTGTACAGCGTGGGCATGCGCCAGAAGGCTTTCTTGTCGTCGTGCGTCGGATACTTGGCGACCAGGTCGGGCCGCGTACCGTAGATCGGCTCGCGGTGCAGCGGCACCGGATCGGGGAAGTTCCACACCAGCGCGCGCGCCTTCGCATTGCCGAACGGGTGCACGCCGTGCACTTTCAGACAGACGCGCTGAATGCCGCCGGACAGGTCGGTTTTCCAGTTCTTGCCTTCCGCCAGTTTTTTCTCTTCCTCGGTCAGGTCGTCCCACCAGCCGAGCTTTTTCAGCAGGATGTGATCGAACTCCGGATAGCCGGTCGTAATCTCCGAGCCGAGCGAATGCGAGCCGTCTTCCGCCAGCAGGTTCACGCCGTCGCGCTCGACGCCGAAATTGGCGCGGAAGTTGCCGCCGCCATCCATCACGTGCTTCGAGTTGTCATACAGATTGGCGGTGCCGGGATGCTTCAGTTCCGGCGTGCCGTAGCATGGCCACGGCAGGCCGAAGTAGTCGCCGGTCAGGTCATAGCCGGTCTGCGCATCCTTGCCGCCCTTGCAACGCAAGGTCTTCACATCGAACAAGTGCATGTTGCGCATGTGCGCCTTCAGCCGCAGCGGCGACTGGCCGGTATAGCCGATGGTCCAGGATCCGCGGTTGATTTCTTCCAGCATCGATTCGGGTTCCGGCTCCATCATGCCGCCCTTGCCCGGCACCAGCTTCAAGCGCGCGACAAACTGTTTGTCGAAGCCAAGCTTTTGCGCCAGCTGGTACATGATCATCTGATCGGTGCGCGACTCGAACAGCGGTTCAATCACCTTTTCACGCCATTGCAGCGAGCGGTTGGATGCCGTCACGGAGCCCGAAGTCTCGAACTGTGTGGCAGCAGGCAGAAGGTAGACTGCGCGGTTCGGATTCAGCTGCTGACCGTCGACCTTCATCGCCGCCATGGCGGCGGTAGCGGAAGGATACGGATCGACCACCACCAGCAGGTCGAGCTTGTCGAAGGCTTTCTTCATGTCGAGGCCGCGCGTCTGCGAATTTGGCGCATGGCCCCAGAACACCATTGCGCGGACGTTGTTGTCCTGGTCGATGAGGTCGTTCTTTTCCAGTACGGCGTCGACCCAGCGCGACACCGTGGTACCCGATTTTTCCATCATCGCCTGCGAGGCGAACTGGCTCTTGACCCATTCGTAGTCGACGCCCCACACCGCGCACCAGTGTTTCCATGAGCCGGTCGCCAGCCCGTAATATGCCGGCAGCGAGTCCGGATTCGGGCCGACGTCGGTCGCGCCCTGCACGTTATCGTGGCCGCGGAAGATGTTGGTGCCGCCGCCGGACTTGCCGACGTTGCCGAGCGCCAGCTGCAGGATGCAGGACGCGCGCACCATTGCGTTGCCGATCGAGTGCTGCGTCTGGCCCATGCACCAGACCACGGTTGACGGGCGATTCTTCGCCAGCGTCTCCGCCACCTTCAACACTTCGGCTTCCGGCACGCCGCATGCCTCTTCGACCTTGTCCGGTGTCCACGTCATCACTTCTTCGCGCACCTTGTCCATGCCGTAGACGCGGTCGTTGATGTACTGCTTGTCTTCCCAGCCGTTCTTGAAAATGTGGTGCAGCACCCCCCACAGGAACGGGATATCGGAGCCCGAGCGGATGCGCACGTACTGGTCGGCCTTGGCCGCAGTGCGCGTGAAGCGCGGGTCGACCACGATCATCTTGCAGCCGTTTTCCTTTGAATGCAGCATGTGCAGCATCGACACCGGATGGGCCTCCGCCGCGTTCGAGCCGATGTACATCGCGGCTTTCGAATTCTGCATGTCGTTGTAGCTGTTGGTCATGGCGCCATAGCCCCAGGTATTCGCCACGCCAGCCACCGTGGTCGAGTGGCAGATGCGCGCCTGGTGATCCATGTTGTTGGTGCCAAAGAAGGAGACGAACTTGCGCAGCAGTGCCGACTGTTCGTTGTTGTGCTTGGACGAACCGACGAAGAACACCGAATCGGGGCCGGTTTCCTTCTTGATCGCCAGCAGCTTGGCCGACACTTCGTTGAGCGCCTGCTCCCAGCTGATGCGTTGATACTTGCCGTTGACCAGCTTCATCGGATATTTCAGCCGATACTCGCCATGCCCGTGCTCGCGCAGCGCGGCGCCTTTCGCGCAATGCGCACCGAGATTGAGCGGCGAATCGAACACCGGTTCCTGCCGCACCCACACGCCGTTCTCGACGACCGCATCGGACGCGCACCCGACCGAGCAATGTGAACAGACAGTGCGCCGTACCTCGACCTTGCGATCCGTCGCCGGCTTGCCATCGTCTGCAGCCTTTGCCTTGCGGATCAGTTCGAGCTGCGACAGCGCGAGGCCGGCGCCAATGCCGATGCCCGAGCGTTTCAGGAATCCGCGCCGGTCCATGGTCGGCAGGGCGCGCGACAGGCTGGCAGCGAGACTGGACGAAAAGCGGTCGGGCGCGCGCTCGGCGTCCCTGTTTTTGCGAGTCAACAGCATGGCGTCACCTCGAAATCAGATTGTGGTGCTGCGGTAGTATTTTTTGACGTGTTCGGTCAGGCGATAGCCATCGCCTGCCGGTTCCTTGGAAGAAAGAACCTCGGTAACGGCGGAAACTGCGGGGGGAGCGGCTTTGACGGCGACGCCGGCTGCTGCGGCGACGCCAAGACCCTTGAAGAAGGCGCGGCGCGGAATATCGGGTTGCTCAGCCATGATCGTCTCCTTTTTTGGGGTGGAAGGACGTATATGCTTTTTACTTCTTATAACAACTCTGCCATTCACATTAGCACAACTTTTTGAAACGTGCAGCTAATGGTTTTCTAATCTTTTCTGAATGCCGTCTTCATTTCCT
>DATMTZ010000338.1:0-4246 GCA_035563975.1 Oxalicibacterium sp.
GAAAAATGCCGCGTGCCCCGAGTATAACAGCGAGCAAGCAGAATGTTACGGCTTGCTCATGGCGATTTGTATCAATTCATGACAAAACGGAACGCCGCTGCATTCGCACAGCGGAAAATCCCGTCTTATCAAGCAAATGGACTCAGCAGCGAAACCATCTGCCCGAACACTTTCGGCGTGCCGGCGATGATGTCGCCCTTGTACAGGTAATCCGAGTCGCCCTTGAAGTCGGCGATGATGCCGCCTGCTTCGCTGATCAGCAGCGCGCCGGCGGCGATGTCCCATGGGCGCAGGCCCTTCTCGAAGAAGCCATCCAGACGGCCGGCGGCCACATACGCGAGATCGAGCGCGGCCGAGCCAGGGCGCCGCAGGCCGGCACAGCTCTGCACCACGACGCGGAACATCTTGATGTAGTCGTCCAGTTCGCGCATGTCTCGGAACGGGAACCCCGTGCCGATCAAGCCGTCGGCCAGCTTGTCGCGCTTGCTGACGCGGATGCGTTTTTCGTTCAAGAAGGCGCCGCCGCCCTTGGTGGCGGTAAACAGGTCGTTGCGCGTCGGGTCGTACACGACCGCTTGCGTGACCTGGCCTTTTTGCTGGAGCGCGATCGAGACCGCGTATTGCGGGAAGCCGTGGATGTAGTTGGTGGTGCCGTCGAGCGGATCGATGATCCAGACGTTTTCATTGTCGTCATGCAGGTTGGCCGACGCGCCGGATTCTTCCGCTAGCACGGCGTGGTCGGGATACGCATTCAACAGGACGTCGATGATCGCCTTTTCTGCGGCCTGGTCGACTTCGGTCACGAAGTCGTTCTGTCCCTTGTCGGAAATTTTGACGCGATCCAGGTCGAAGGATGCGCGGTTGATGACGGCGGCGCCGCGGCGAGCGGCCTTGATCGCCGTGTTCAGCATGGGATGCATAGAGATTCCGTTAAAATGGCGGCGCCGCCGCACATGCGAACGGAACCTGACAATGAGTATGAATGAGCGATGCGGCACGAGGTCAGGAACATCGATGACCTTGCCGCGCAATGCCCGCTATTTTAAATGAACCTGCCTCAAACCGACACGTCCCTTTTCAAACGACTGCGTTTCGTGCTGGTGGAAACCAGCCTTCCCGGCAATATCGGCGCCGCCGCGCGCGCGATGAAGACCATGGGTTTCTCGGAGCTGGTGCTGGTGAATCCGCGTTTTCCCGACGCATTGAAGCAGGAAGATGCGATTGCATTCGCCAGCGGTGCGCAGGACATCCTCGAATCCGCGCGCGTGGTCGGCTCGATTGCCGAAGCGCTGGAGGGATGCAATTACGCGGCGGCGGTAACGGCGCGCCTGCGCGAATTTTCACCGCCGGTGCTGGCGCCGCGAACGCTTGCCGAACAGCTGGCGGTAGAAACGCAGGTGCGTGCGGCGCTGGTATTCGGCAACGAGCGCTTCGGCCTGCCGAACGAGATCGTCGAGAAATGCAATGTGCTGGTCAACATCCCCAGCAATCCGGATTATTCATCGCTGAATCTGGCGCAGGCGGTGCAGGTGCTGGCTTATGAGTCGCGCGTCGCCGCGCTGGGCGATGGCGAAATGAAGGGTGCGGCGGAAACTGAAATCGGCTTTCGCGGCGAGCCTGCCAGCATCGCGCAGATCGAGGGCATGTTTGCGCACCTTGAGGAAGCGCTGCTCGCGATTCACTTCCTGAATGCCGACAATCCGAAAAAATTGATGCCGCGATTGAAGCGCCTGTTCTCGCGCGCGCAGCTCGAAACGGAAGAGGTCAATATCCTGCGCGGCATCGCGAACCAGATTCTGACCAAACGCAAGCACTAGATCTGCTGTCGCGGCAAGTCAAAGAGCAGCGTTCCGTTCCCCAGTGGAGGCCACGCGGTTAGTTCCAGCTACGCAGCAATCCGACCGCCAGACCTTCCAGCGCAAATTCATCGCGCGTCAAATCGACGTGGATGGTTTCGAAATCGGGATTTTCCGGCAGCAGTTCGACATGCGCGCCGGATTTCTTGTAGCGCTTGACCGTCACTTCATCGCCCAGGCGCGCCACCACGATCTGGCCGTTCCTTGCCTGGTCGGCTTTCTTGACGGCCAGCAGATCGCCGTCGAGTATGCCGACATCACGCATCGACATGCCGCGCACCTTCAACAGGTAATCCGGCTTGGCGGAGAACAGCGACTGGTCGACGTTATACGATCGTTCGATATGTTCCTGCGCCAGGATGGGCGAGCCTGCGGCGACGCGGCCCACCAGCGGCAGGCTCAGTTGCATCAGCGCCGGGTGCGGCAAGGCCATCTGCGCATTGCCGCTGCGTTCCAGCCGGGCATTGCCGTCCAGCAGACGAATGCCGCGCGAGGTGCCGGGTGCGATTTCGATGGCGCCCTTGCGCGCCAGCGCCTGCAGGTGTTCCTCGGCCGCGTTGGCGGATTTGAATCCCAGTTCGTTGGCAATTTCTGCACGGGTCGGCGGGAAGCCGGTGTTGTCGATGGCTTCACGAATCAGGTTCAGGATTTGTTCCTGGCGAGCGGTCAGTTTGATCATGCGCGGCCTCGTCGGCGGGTTGGGCTGTTCATATGAACAGGCTGTATTTTTATACAGCGCATGCCGAAAGGCAAGCGATTTGCCGATCTGGCATGCCGCTAACCGCAAAATGGCGATAAGTGCTTGAAGGCGTTGAGCTTTTCGCTACGACGGCGTATAATCGCGGGTTTTCCTCTTCCCACACTCGTCTTGACGCCGGGGTGGGCGGTTTTTCAATCCGACCAAAAGGAGCTTACATGCGTCATTATGAAATCGTATTTATCGTACACCCGGATCAGAGCGAGCAAGTGCCCGCCATGATCGAGCGCTACAAGGGTATCGTCACCGCACGCGGCGGCGTTGTGCATCGCGTGGAAGACTGGGGCCGCCGTCAAATGGCCTACATGATCCAGAAACTGGCCAAGGCTCACTACGTCTGCCTGAACATCGAATGCGACAGCGAAACGCTGGCTGAAATCGAAACGGGCTTCAAGTTCAATGACGCCGTTCTGCGCCATCTGACCGTCAAGATGAAGAAGGCTGAAACCGCGCCGTCGCCAATGATGAAGGCCGTGCAGAAGGAAGATGCTGCCAAGAGCCATCGCAACGAGGCGCCTGCTGCCTAATTACCGCGACGACGTTTCAGGAGAGTGAATCAGCTTCAGTTTGTTGCCGTCATAGCCGAGCGCGAGATGTTGCGCTACACACCGGCAGGCGTACCGATCGTGTCAGCGGTCCTGCTGCACAGTTCGCAACAGATCGAAGCAGGTGTTCCGCGATTGGTCGAATTTGAAATTGCCGCGCTTGCCGCGGGCGAGATTTCAGGACGATTCAATCAGGCCGAATTGGGCGGAACATTCGCGTTCACCGGTTTCCTGGCACGCAAGAGCCGTAACAGCAAAAGCCTTGTTTTCCATCTGACAGATTTCGAACCTATTTAAGATACAGGAGCCACAAATGGCATTCGGTAAAAAATTCGACAAGAACAAACTCAAAGAAAAACGCAAACAGCAAAATCCGCTGTTCAAGCGCAAAAAATTCTGCCGCTTCACCGCTGCACACGTAGAACAGGTTGATTACAAAGATATCGACACGTTGAAGGACTTCGTCCAGGAAAACGGCAAGATCATGCCGGCACGTCTGACCGGTACCAAGGCGATTTACCAGCGCCAGGTCGACACCGCGATCAAGCGCGCGCGCTTCCTCGCATTGCTGCCGTACACCGATCTGCACAACGCCTAATCAACGACTGAATCTGGAGAAAAAACATGCAAGTCATTCTGTTGGAAAAAGTCGTTAACCTCGGCAACCTCGGCGAAGTCGTCAAAGTGAAAGACGGTTACGCACGCAATTTCCTGATCCCGCAACGCAAGGCACGTCGTGCCACCGCGACGGCGCTGGCTGAATTCGAAGTCAAGCGCGCCGAGCTGGAAAAAGTCGCTGCTGAAAAGCTGGCGGCTGCACAAGGCCAGGGCGAAAAGCTGTCCGGCCAGGCAATCCAGATCAGCCAGAAAGCTGGCGTTGACGGCCGCCTGTTCGGTTCCGTCACCAATTTCGACATCGCCGAAGCGTTGGGCAAGCAGGGTTTTGCCGTTGAGAAGGCAAACATCCGCATGCCGCAAGGCCCGTTGAAGACGACCGGCGAGCACCCGATTTCGGTTGCGCTGCATACCGACGTCGTGGTCGATATCACGGTCAGCGTGGTCGGCGAACAAGCCTAAGAAATACGCAT
>DATMTZ010000339.1:0-15904 GCA_035563975.1 Oxalicibacterium sp.
GTCTTCCAGCGTCAGCACGGCGCCGGCCGGATTGCCGGGCGAGCAGACGTAGACCAGTTGTACGCGCTTCCATACGTCGGGTGTCGCGCTGCGGAAGTCCGGGGCGAAGTTGCGCACTGGATCGCAATTGACGAAGTAGGGCTCTGCGCCGGCCAGATAGGCCGCGCCCTCGTAAATCTGGTACAGCGGGTTCGGGCACATCACCAGTGCATTCTTGCCCGGGTCGATGACGGTCTGCGCCAGCGCAAACAACGCTTCGCGGGAGCCGTTGACCGGCAGCACCTGCGTGGCGGCATCCAGCTTTGGCAAACCGTAGCGGCGCTCCAGCCAGCCGGCAATCGTCGCGCGCAGTGCATCGTTCCCTGCAGTGGTCGGATACACCGCCAGCCCGTCGAGATTATCGGCGAGTGCTTGCTGGATGAAGGCGGGCGTCGGATGCTTGGGCTCGCCGATGCCGAGGCTGATCGGGCGATATGCCGGGTTGGGCGTCACGCCGGCGAATAGCTGTTTCAGTTTCTCGAAGGGATAGGGTTGCAGTTGATTCAGAAGTGGATTCACGGTGCGGACGACAGCGTTAAAAATGCGAGATGCGATCGGGATTCAAGGTGGCAACATTATACGCTGCGCGGGCGGTGCACCGGCGTTCGGCAAAAGCTTGGCTTCGTTGCTCCAAATGCTATGATGGGCCCCTTTTATGGCCTGCCTGGCCGCGGCCGCCATCTCGGCGGCGCCTAAAAAATCTACTGAATATCCTGGGAACGGTCGATAACGTGCGTTTAACTTCCATCAAACTATCGGGTTTCAAGTCCTTCGTCGATCCAACGAATTTTCAGGTGCCGGGCCAGCTGGTCGGCGTGGTCGGCCCCAACGGCTGCGGCAAGTCCAACATCATCGACGCGGTGCGCTGGGTGCTTGGCGAATCGAAGGCGTCCGAACTGCGCGGCGAGTCGATGCAGGACGTCATCTTCAACGGCACCACGCATCGCAAGCCGGCGGGCCGCTCGTCGGTCGAACTGGTATTCGACAACAGCGCCGGCAAGGCCGCCGGGCAGTGGAGCCAGTACGCGGAAATCGCGGTCAAGCGCACACTGACGCGCGACGGCACCTCGACCTATTACATCAACAACCAGGCGGTACGCCGCCGCGATATCCAAGACATCTTCCTCGGTACCGGCCTCGGTCCGCGCGCCTACGCGATCATCGGCCAGGGCATGATCTCGCGCATCATCGAGGCACGTCCGGAAGAACTGCGCATCTTCCTCGAAGAAGCCGCCGGCGTTTCCAAATACAAGGAACGCCGCCGCGAAACCGAGAACCGCCTGCAGGACACGCGCGAGAACCTGCTGCGCGTCGAGGATATCCTGCGCGAACTGAACGCCAATCTCGAAAAACTGGAAAGCCAGGCAGCCGTCGCGCAGAAATATCATGAGCTGCAAGCCGATCAGGAAGAAAAGCAAAAACTGCTGTGGCTGCTGCGCAAGAACGAAGCAAAGACCGAGCAGGAAAAATTTTTCCGAGACATCGAGAAGGCGCAAATCGATCTGGAGGAGCAGACCGCCAAGCTGCGCCACGTCGAAACCGAGCTGGAGCAGATGCGCCAGTCGCATTACGCCGCCGGCGACCGCATGCATCAGGCGCAAGGCCACCTGTACCAGACCAATTCCGAGATCGGCAGTCTCGAAGCGCAGATCAAGTTCGTCATCGAGTCGCGCACGCGCCTGCAGTCGCAGCTGAATTCGCTGACCGCGCAGCGGGACCAGTGGCAGCGCCAGGGTTCGCAGTTCCAGGAAGACCTGGCTGAAGCCGAACTGCAGCTGGAAGAGCTGGCCATGCGCGTCGAACAGGCGCAGGAAGTTGCGCGGCGCGAGAACGACCGTGTACCGGCGCTGGAGCAGTCCTGGCGCGAGGCGCAGCTGAAGAGCACCGAATCGCGCGGCCGCATCATGCAGATCCAGCAGCAGATCGAACTGGAATCGGCGCACCAGCGCAATGCCTCCAACATCCTGTCCGGCCTGACCGTGCGTCGCGAACGGCTCGCGCAGGAGCAGCAGGGCATGAACGCGCCGGATGCGACGCACCTGAACAACCTGAAGCTGCAGCTGGAAGAAAAGCAGGCGACGCTGGAAGAAGCGACCGCGCAACTGGAAGAAGCGCAGGAACAATTGCCGAAGCTGGAAGAAGAACGTCGTACCGCGCAGCAGCAGGTCAATACCGAGACTGCCAACAACGCGCAGCTGGAAGCACGGCTCGCCGCGTTGAAGCAGTTGCAGGAAAACGTGCAGACGCAGGGCAAGGTACAGCCGTGGCTGCACAAGCATGAACTGGGTGAACTGCCGCGCCTGTGGCAGAAGCTGCATATCGACCAGGGCTGGGAAACGGCGCTGGAATCGGTGCTGCGCGAACGCACCTCGGCGCTGGAAGTCTCGAACCTCGACTGGGCGAAAGCCTTCTTCAACGACGCGCCGCCGGCCAAGCTTGCCCTGTTCACGCCGAATGCAACCGCGGCTGAAGCCGCTGAAACGCCGGCCGGACTGAAGCCCTTCATCAACCTGCTGCAGCTGAACGATCCGGGCTTGCGCGCCTTGATGCAGGACTGGCTGCACCACGTCTATATCGCGGACGATGTCGCATCCGCTTTCGTCGATCGCAGCAAGTTGCCGAACGGCGCCTGTTTCGTCACGAAGCAGGGGCATGTGATCGGCCGTTCCAGCGTGCGCTTCTATGCATCCGATTCCGAGCAGGACGGCATGCTGGCGCGTCAGCAGGAAATCGAGAACATCACCAAGCAGCTGCGCGCGCAACAGATGCTGGCCGACGAGGCGAAGTCGCACTTCGTGCGTTCGGAATCCGCATTGACGCAAGCCACGCAACGCCTGCAGGAAATCCGCCAGCGCGTGAACACGCTGACGCAAGCCGTGCACGGTTTGCAGATCGACGTGATGAAGCTGTCGGAAGTGCAGGAACGCTTCAACCAGCGCAGCACGCAGATCAGCGCCGACCTGGAAGAAATCGCGGCGCAGGAAGCCGAGCAGCAGCAGGTCAAAGCCGAGTCGGAAGCAAAGTTCGAGCAGCTCGATGCCGAACTGGCCGAGTTGCAGGAAAAACACGAGGAAGGCCAGACCGATTACCTGGCGAAGGAACAGCAGCTGAATGACGCGCGCCAGAAAGTGCGCGAACTCGAACGTGCGGCGCAGGAAGCGGAGTTTGCCGAAAAATCGCAGCGCAACAAGATCGAGGAACTGAAGCGCAGCATTGCCACCGCGCTGGAGCAGGCGGCGCAGCTGTTCGCCAACATGCAGCAGGGCACGCTGGAGCTGGAAAGCCTGGACGATCAGGCGGCGCAGGCCGGCCTGCAGGCCCTGCTGGAAAAACGCAGCGAACAGGAGCGCGCACTGGCGGATGCCCGTCACGAACTGGATCAACTGACGCAGCAATTGCGTCACCACGACGAGTCGCGCATGCAGGCCGAACGCAGTTTGCAGCCGATCCGCGACCGCATTACCGAATTGCAGCTGAAGGAACAGGCTGCGCGCCTGAACCAGGAGCAGTACGCGCAGCAGCTCGCCGAAGCGCAGGCCGATGAAGCGGCGCTGGCCGAAAAGCTGAACGCCGACATGCGTCCGTCATATCTGCAGGGCGAGGTCACGCGCCTGACCAACGCGATCGCGGCGCTTGGCGCCGTCAATCTGGCGGCGCTGGACGAACTGGCAGCGGCGTCGGAACGCAAGAACTTCCTCGATGCGCAGAACGCCGACCTGACCGAAGCGATTACCACGCTGGAAGATGCGATCAGCAAGATCGACAAGGAAACACGCGACCTGCTGCAGGACACCTTCGACAAGGTCAACAAGCACTTCGGCGAACTGTTCCCGATCCTGTTTGGCGGCGGCCAGGCCAAGCTGATCATGACCGGCGAGGAAATCCTCGATTCCGGCGTGCAGGTGATGGCCCAGCCGCCGGGCAAGAAGAACGCAACGATTCACCTGCTGTCCGGCGGCGAGAAGGCACTGACCGCAACCGCGCTGGTGTTCTCGATGTTCCAGCTGAATCCGGCGCCGTTCTGTTTGCTGGACGAGGTCGACGCGCCGCTGGACGACGCCAACACCGAACGCTTCTGCAACATGGTCAAACGCATGTCCTCGCACACGCAGTTTCTTTTCATTTCGCACAACAAGATCGCGATGGAGATGGCGCAGCAGCTGATCGGCGTGACGATGCAGGAGCAGGGCGTGTCCCGCATCGTCGCGGTCGACATGGAGTCAGCAGCGAATTTTGCGGAGGCGCAGCCAGCCTGAGTCTTTCATGGCCGCGCGGCGTCACCGAAAACGAGCGGATTATCGAGTGAAGCGAACTGTGGCTTGCTTGACAATTCCGAAGGCGAACACGTACCCTAAATGCCTAGCTATGCGGTCGCCTGCGCTGCACCGAAACGCTTGCCGCCACACGGTCGGCGGCGCCGCGCGCAGTGATCGCGGCATGAGCATCGAACCATTTGGATTTTTATGACCCCATCCGTTTTTCCTTCCAGGCGCACACTTTCTTCGACGGGTGCAGCATGAATGACCTGCAGACCAGCCTGCTCATCATCGGCGGCGTCATCGTGGTCGGCGTCATTTCCTTCAATAAATGGCAGGAACACAAGGCGAAGAAGAGCGTCGAACGCGCCTTTTCCTCGTCGCACGACGATGTGCTGATGAACCCCGAGCGCGCGGAACCGGTCGTTGCTGACGAACGTATCGAGCCGGTATTTGCACCGGCGCACGAGGACGCGCCGCAAGACTTCGCCGAACGGGAGGAAACCGCGTTTTCCGAGTCCGAAGAACAAGCGCCGGTGGACCTGGTGCCGCTGGCCGAGGAAAAGGAATTGCCGGTCGATTACCTGATCGACTGCACGATTCCGCTCGTGCTGCAAAATCCGCTGCGCGGAGAGAAAGTGCTGCCGGCATTGCAGTCGTTGCGCCATGTCGGCGGCAAGCCGGTGCATTTCGTCGGGCAGCACGTCGACGGCGGCTGGGAAGCGATCACGCACGGCGGCCAGTACAAGACCCTGATGTCCGGCGTCCAGCTCGCCAACCGTACCAGCCCGCTGAACGAGCTGGAGTACTCGGAATTCGTGATGCGACTGCGCCAGATCGCCGACGATCTCGACGCGGAACCGGACGTGCCGGACATGGCTGAAGTGATGGTGACTGCGCGTTCGCTGCACCAGTTCGTCTCTGAATACGACGCCAAACTCAGCGTCAATGTGCAGTCGAATGGCGCGCCATGGTCGGTGTCCACGCTGCTGGCAGCGCTGGAGCGCCAAGGCTTCGACGTGCGTCCGGAAGGCCGCCTGGTGATGCCGGACGGCGACGGCGGCGTGCTGTTCTCGCTTTCTACCAATGTCACGCTGGCGGAGGAAACAACGAGCCGCCTGACACTGCTGCTGGATGTGCCGGTCGTTGCGCCGGCGCGTGATGGCTTTGGTGCGATGACGGCCTGTGCCAAGATGCTGGCTTCGCGCCTGGACGGCACTGTGGTCGACGACGGCAGCCAGCCATTGCCGGATACCTCCATGCAGGAAATCGCCGGTCAGCTGAATGCCTTCTACGCTGACATGGAAGCAGCCGATATCCCCGCAGGTTCCGCGCGAGCCTTACGCTTGTTCAACTAAGATGCAGCCGGATTTGTTCAACGCCGGCTCGCAGCACGAGACGGCAATGCCGGATGCAAACGATCCTCCGGCGCGTGCCGCCTGGCTTCGCGCTGAACTCCATCGTCACGACCACGCCTATTACGCGCTCGACAATCCGACGATTCCCGATGCGGAATACGACAAGCTGTTCCGCGAGTTGCAGGCAATCGAAACGGCCCACCCTGAATTGATTGCGCCCGATTCGCCGACCCAGCGCGTGAGCGGCAAGGTGCTGGAAGGCTTTGAGCCGGTATTTCACACGGTGCCGATGCTGAGCATCCGCACCGAGACCGACACCGAGTCGAGCGGTGCGTCGAATTTCGATGCGCGGGTGCGGCGAGAGCTCGGCCTGGGCAATACCGATCCGCCGGTCGAATATGCTGCCGAACTGAAATTCGACGGACTGGCGATCAACCTGCGCTATGAAAACGGCTTGCTGGTACAGGCTGCGACGCGCGGCGACGGCGAGAAAGGCGAGGACGTCACGCAGAACATCCGCACGATCGCCGATGTGCCGCGCCGCTTGAAGGGCGCCGAAGCCGCAAAGGCTGCTGTGATCGAGGTGCGCGGCGAGGTCTACATGCGGCGCGACGATTTCGAGGAGCTCAATGAACGCCAGCGTGAACTGATCGCGCGCGGGGCGAAGAACGAGAAGACCTTCGTCAACCCGCGCAATGCCGCCGCAGGCGCGGTGCGCCAGCTTGATCCGGCGATCGCCGCCAAGCGGCCGCTGAGTTTCTTCGCCTATGGTCTTGGCGACGTACAAGGCTGGACCATTCCCCCTACGCAATCGGAACTGCTCGATGCGCTGGCGGCGTTCGGCCTGCCGCTCAGCGATGAACGCGCGGTAGTGCAAGGGGCCGAGGGCCTGATCGCTTTCCATCAGTCTGTCGGCGCGAAGCGCGACGCATTGCCCTTCGACATCGACGGTGTGGTCTACAAGGTGAACGATCGTTCGTTGCAGCAGCGCCTGGGTTTTGTTTCGCGCGAGCCGCGCTGGGCGGTGGCGCACAAGTATCCGGCGCAGGAGCAGACGACCGTGCTGCGCGCCATCGACATCCAGGTCGGGCGCACCGGCAAGCTGACGCCGGTGGCCAAGCTTGAACCGGTATTCGTCGGCGGCACCACCGTCAGCAACGCGACGCTGCATAACGAGGACGAAGCACGCCGCAAGGATGTGCGCATCGGCGACACGGTGATTGTGCGGCGCGCCGGCGACGTGATTCCTGAAGTGGTCGGGGTTGTGCTGGAACGACGCCCTGCCAAAGTCGGTGAACCGTTTGACCTCTGCAAGACACTCGGCGGCAAGTGTCCGGTATGCGGCAGCGCCATCGTGCGCGAGGAAGACGAGGCGAACTGGCGCTGCAGCGGCGGCTTGTTCTGTCCGGCACAGCGCAAGGAGGCGCTGCTGCATTTCGCCGGGCGCCGGGCGATGGACATCGAAGGACTGGGCGGCAAGCTGGTGGACCAACTGGTCGACAGCGGCATCATCCGCACGCTGCCGGATCTTTACACGCTGGGCCTGGCGAAGCTCGCCGCGCTCGAGCGCATGGGTGAGAAGAGCGCGCAGAACCTGCTTGCCGGACTGGAAGCCAGCAAGAAGACAACGCTCGCACGCTTCCTGTTCGCGCTCGGCATACGCCAGGTCGGCGAGAGCACGGCCAAGGATCTGGCGCGTCACTTCGGCACGCTCGATCGCATCATCGAGGCGAGCGAAGAGCAGCTGCTAGATGTGCCCGATGTCGGACCGATTGTCGCGAAAAGCATCCACACTTTCTTTCGTCAGCCGCACAATGTCGAGGTCGTCGAACGTCTGCGCGGCCCCGGTATCGGTATTCACTGGGATGAACACGAAGGCGAAGGCGATCTGTCTCCAAAGCCGTTTGCCGGCAAGACGTTCGTGCTGACCGGCACCTTGCCGAACCTGAGCCGTGACGAGGCTGCCGAAAAAATCGAAGCGGCCGGCGGCAAGGTGGCTGGCTCCGTATCCAAAAAGACGTCGTACGTGGTGGCTGGAACCGAGGCAGGCAGCAAGCTCGTCAAGGCACAGGAACTGGGCATTGCAATACTCGATGAAGCAGGCTTGCTGCAATTACTGGAAAAGAATGAACAAGATTAGAAAAGCCGTATTCCCCGTGGCCGGCATGGGCAGCCGTTTCCTTCCTGCGACCAAGGCGCAGCCGAAGGAAATGCTGCCGATTGTCGACAAGCCGCTGATCCAGTACGCGGTGGAAGAGGCGGTCGCAGCCGGCATCACCGAGATGGTCTTCATCACTGGCCGCAACAAGCGCGCGATCGAAGACCATTTCGACAAGGCCTACGAACTGGAGACGGAGCTCGAAGCGGCAAAGAAACATGCCTTGCTCGACCTCGTGCAGAACGTCATTCCCAAGAACATCAATTGCATCTACATCCGCCAGCCGGCGCCGCTCGGACTCGGCCATGCAGTGCTGTGCGCGCGGCCCATCGTCGGCAATGAACCGTTCGCGGTCTTGCTGGCGGACGACTTCATGGATGTGCCGGACGGCACCAAGCCGGTGCTCGCACAGATGACAGAGGTCTTCGACCGCGAAGGTCACAGCATCCTCGCGGTACACGACGTGCCGCGCGCGGAAACCAGGCAATACGGCATCGTCAGCGCGACGCCATACAAGAACAAGCTGGAAGAGGTCAATGCGATCGTCGAGAAGCCGCAGCCCGACGCCGCGCCGTCGACGCTGGCGGTGGTCGGGCGTTACGTGCTGAGCGGCCGCATCTTCGACTACCTGGAAAAGATCGGCAAAGGCGCCGGCGGCGAAATCCAGTTGACCGACGGCATCGCCGCGCTGATGCGCGACCAGAAGGTGCTTGCCTACCGCTACGACGGGCAGCGTTATGATTGCGGTTCCAAGCTGGGTTATCTGAAGGCGACGGTCGCGATGGGTCTCAAGCATGCCGAGACCGGCGCCGGCTTCGCCGACTTCCTGAAGACCGTCAAATGACCGTACGCGAAATCCTGAAGATGGGCGATCCCCGCCTGCTGCGCGTGGCCGAACCGGTGAAGCAGTTCGATACGCCGGAACTGCACGCGCTGATCGCCGACATGTTCGATACCATGCACGCAGCGAATGGCGCAGGCCTGGCCGCGCCGCAGATAGGCGTGAACCTGCGCGTCGTCATCTATGGCTTCAAGCAGAACACGCGCTACCCGGATGCGCCGCAGGTGCCGGAAACGGTGCTGATCAATCCGGTGATCCGCCCCTTGTCGGCGGATCGCGACGAAGCCTGGGAGGGCTGCCTGTCGGTGCCCGGCATGCGCGGCGCGGTGCCGCGCTTCAGCGGCTTGCATTACGAGGGATTCGACCAGTACGGCGGCAGGATTGCGCGCGACGCGGAGGGTTTTCATGCGCGCGTGGTGCAGCATGAATGCGATCACCTGGACGGCATCCTGTATCCGATGCGCATCGAGGATTTTTCGAAATTCGGTTTTACCGAGGTGCTGTTTCCGGAGCTGGATCCGAACGACGACGATTGAGCCGTCCAGCAATCAGAACTGCTCGTCCTCGCGCAGATAGCGCCACTGGCCGACCGGAAGATCGCCCAGCTTTACACGGCCGATGCGTACGCGCTTCAGGCCGAGCACTTTCAATCCCACCATGTCGCACATGCGGCGGATCTGACGCTTCTTGCCTTCGCGCAGGATGAAGCGCAGCTGGTCCTCGTTCTGCCAGCTCACTTTTGCGGGCAATAATTTCTTGCCGTCCAGCGTCAGGCCATGGTTCAGTCGCTTCAGCTCGGCGTCCGGCAGCTTGCCCGGTTTCGTGTACTGCACGCGCACCAGGTACTCCTTTTCTACAGACGTATCTTCGCCGATCAGATGCTTGGCGATGCGGCCGTCCTGCGTCAGCACCAGCAAACCGACCGAATCGATATCGAGCCGCCCGGCCGGCACCAGGCTGCGCAACTGGGTCGGATGGAATTGCGTAGTCGCCTTGTCGTCCTTCCAGCGCGTTTCTGCATTCACGAGGGCGACGGCCGGCTTGTAGCCGTCTTCCGCCTGGCCGCTGACGTAACCCATCGGCTTGTTGATCAGGATGGTCACGCGCTTGGCCTGTTCGGCTGCCGCCTGGCGTTCGACGGTCACGCGCTGCGTCGGCAAGATCTTGGTGCCAAGTTCGGACACCACCTTGCCGTCGACGCGCACCCAGCCCCTGGCGATCCATTCGTCGGCTTCACGGCGCGAGCACAGACCGAGTTCGGACATGCGTTTGGAAAGGCGTAGCGGTTCTGTCATGAGAAGAGTTTGATGAAGTCAGACGCGCAGTGCGTCAAGCAAATCGGATTCCAGCTGAATCTGGCTGCGCGGATTATTGAGCACCGGACCGTCGATCAGGAACACGTCTTCGACGCGCTCGCCCAGCGTCATCACCTTGGCGGTATGCAGGTTGAGGCGGTACTTGGTCAGCACGTTGGCGATTGAATACAGCAGGCCGTTGCGGTCGTTGGCGGAGATCGACAGCAGGTAGTACTGGCCGCGCTCATCCGGGCGCAGATCGACGGTAGGCGTCGCCGGGAAGTTGCGCGACAGGCGCGACAAGCGCCCCTTGGTCGGCGGAGGCAATTCACCCTGCGACACCAGGATCTCGCACAGCTCGTGTTCGATCAGGCTGATCAGGTCGCGGTAGCTGCTGGCAAACGCGGGCTCCGTAATCAGGAAAGTGTCGAGTGCATAACCATGATGCGTGGTGTGGATCTTCGCATCGAGAATGCTGAAATTCTTGCGGTCGAAGTAACTGCAGATGCGCGCGAACAGATCGGGCTGGTCTTTCACGTAGACCACGACCTGCAAACCTTCACCGATCGGCGACAGGCGGCTGCGTACGATCGGCGTCGCGCTGTCGATCTTGTCGTACAGCATGCGCGTCTGCCATGCGATGTCGGAGGCGTCGTGGCGCAGGAAGTAGACCACGTCGAGCTGCTTCCAGAACGGCTGGTGCACGCTGTCGGGCAAGCCGTACAGACGCAGCGTTTTCAGCGCCTCTACCTGGCGGTTCTTCAGTTCGCGGTCGGCCGAAGGCGCATCGCCGCCGAACACGCGCAGCGTCATGCGGTACAGGTCTTCCAGCAACTTGCCCTTCCACGCATTCCACACCTTCGGGCTGGTGCCGCGGATATCGGCCACCGTCAACAGGTACAGCGCAGTCAGGTGACGTTCATCCTTCACGATATCGGCGAAATGCCGCACCACGTCCGGATCGGACAGATCCTGCTTTTGCGCGACCTGCGACATCGTCAGATGATGCTCGACCAGGAAAACCACCAGTTCCGTCTCATCTTCCGACAGACCATGGTCGATGCAGAAGCTGCGCGCGTCTTCCATGCCGAGCTGCGAATGATCGCCGCCGCGCCCCTTGGCGATGTCGTGGAACAGCGCGGCGATGTACAGCAGCCAGGGTTTGTTGAAGTTGGCCGCGAGCTGGCTGCAGAACGGATATTCGTGCGCGTGTTCGCTCATCATGAAGCGGCGCATGTTGCGTACCACCATCAGGATGTGCTGGTCGACGGTATAGACGTGGAACAGGTCGTGCTGCATCTGGCCGACGATGCGGCGGAAATTCGGCAGGTAGCGGCCGAGGATGCTGGTCTGGTTCATGCGGCGCAGCGCATGCGTAATGCCCTGCGGCGCCTTCAGGATGGCGAGGAACAGCGCGCGGTTTTGCGGTTCGCGGCGGAAATGATTGTCGATCCTGAAGCGCGAATGCCATAGCGCGCGCAGTGTGCGTGCCGTCATGCCTTTCAGTTCGGAATGCAGCGACAGCAGCAGGAAAACTTCCAGCATCGCCGAGGGCGCGGTTTCGAAGGTGTCGTCGTTTGCGATGTCGATGAAGCCGTTCACCTCGTTGAAGCGCGCGTTGATGGCGACCGGCGCCATCATCTGCGGGAACAGCTGCGCCTCGATGTTCTGCAGCAGGATCGCATTGAGCTGTGTGACCATCTTCGCGGAGCGGTAGTAGCGCTGCATCAGGTATTCGCTGGCGCGCCGCGTGGCGGAATTCCGGAAGCCGACGGATTCCGCGATCGTGGTCTGCACATCGAACACCAGCCTGTCCTCGCGCCGCCGGGTGGCGATGTGCAGGCGGATGCGCACATCCTTGAAGGCCCGCTCCTTGCGCTTCAGCTGGCGCGCCTCGGTATCGGTAATCAGGCCGTGTTCGGCGAGTTCGGCCCAGGAATTGCCGAGACCGGCCGCTTTCGCGACCCACAAAATCACTTGCAGGTCGCGCAGTCCGCCCGGGCTTTCCTTGCAATTCGGTTCCAGGCTGTAGGGCGTGTCTTCGTACTTGGCGTGGCGTTGGTGCAGCTCCAGTGTCTTGGCCTGGAAGAAGGCGCGCGGATCCATCGCCGCGTTGTAGCGCTGCTGCAGCAAGGCAAATTGCGTTTCGCTGCCGGTGACCAGCCGCGCTTCCAGCAGGCTGGTCTGTACGGTGATGTCGGCCGCTGCCTCGATCATGCATTCATCGATGGTGCGGATGCTGTGGCCGATTTCCAGCCCGATATCCCACAGCAGCTGCACCAGTTCTTCCAGTTTGGCTTTCAGTGCCGCATCCGGGGCCTGCTGCAGCAGGATCAGCACGTCGACGTCGGAGTAGGGAAAGAGTTCGCCGCGGCCATAGCCGCCGACGGCGACCAGCGCAGCATCGGCCGGCAGGCCGAAGGTATGCCATGCCTGGCCAAGGGCGGCGTCGACGTTGTCCTTCAGTTGCGTCAGCAACTGTTCGACCTTGCCATCCTGCTTGAATCGTTCGGTCGCGGCCTGGTGTTCAGCCTTCAGCCTTTCCTTCAGTTCAATCGCGAGCGAAGGCATGGCGGGCGCTCAGGCGTTGACGATCTGGGCGGCGATGTCGGTAATGAAGGCGGGCGGCGGCGGGCTGCCGGCCGACAGGGTCAGCACCTCGTAGCCGGTTTCCGTCACCAGCACCGTGTGTTCCCATTGCGCGGACAGGCTGCGATCCTTGGTCTTGATGGTCCAGCCGTCGCCCATCTCGCGGATCTCGCGGCGGCCGGCGTTGATCATCGGTTCCACCGTGAAGATCATGCCGGGCGCCAGCTTGTCCAGCGTGCCGGGACGGCCATAGTGGAGCACTTGCGGTTCTTCGTGGAAGACCTTGCCGATGCCGTGGCCGCAGAATTCGCGCACGACGCTGTAGCCGGCCTTTTCCGCGTGCTGCTGGATCACGTAGCCGATGTCGCCCAGATGCGCGCCCGGCTTGATCTTCGAGATGCCGAGCCACATGCACTCGTAGGTGATGTCGGTGAGGCGCTTGGCCAGGATGGACGGTTCGCCGATGAAGAACATGCGGCTGGTGTCGCCGTGGTAGCCGTCCTTGATGACGGTGATGTCGAGATTCACGACGTCGCCGTTCTTCAGCACCTTGTCGCCCGGGATGCCGTGGCAGATCACGTCATTGACCGAGGTGCAGATGGCTTTCGGGTAAGGCGTATAACCAGGAGGGCAATAGTTGAGCGGCGCCGGGATCGTGCCCTGCACATTGACCATGTATTCATGGCACAGACGGTCCAGTTCGCCGGTTGTGACGCCGACCTTGACGAAAGGGGTGATGTAGTCGAGCACCTCGGACGCCAGCCGGCCGGCCACGCGCATGCCGTTGATGTCTTCGGGAGTTTTGATGGAAATGTTGCCCATGAGAAAGCTGATATCGCCGGTTCTGGCGCAAAATTGAAAGGATGCCGCATTATAGACGAGGGCCTGTATCCACGCAGGAAGGCGATGTTGCGCTTGAAAGAACTGCCAAAACCGGGTTAAAATCTCGAGCTTGCCTGAATTAACGTTTGAGCAAACTTTTGTTTTAAATCGCGAATCCGCTCGACAAGGGTGCCGAAACGGCTGAGTTCGATGAACGAAGCGCCAAGGTGACCGAACGGATTCCAGACCTTAACCCTGGAGAAATTCAATGTCCGTAACCATGCGTGAAATGCTGGAAGCCGGTGTCCATTTCGGTCACCAAACGCGCTTCTGGAACCCAAAGATGGCCCCGTTCATTTTCGGCCATCGCAACAAGATCCATATCGTCAACCTGGAAAAGACCCTGGGCATGTACCAGGAGGCGATGAAGTACATCCGCCAATTGTCCGCCAACCGCGGCACGATCCTGATGGTCGGCACCAAGCGCCAGGCGCGCGACATCATCGCGGCTGAAGCGCAGCGCGCCGGCATGCCTTACGTCGACCAGCGCTGGCTCGGCGGCATGCTGACCAACTTCAAGACGATCAAGACCTCGATCAAGCGCCTGAAGGAAATGGAAGCGTCGATCGAAGACGGTTCGGTGCAAAAACTCAGCAAGAAGGAAGCGCTGATGTTCTCCCGCGAAATGGAAAAGCTGCAAAAGTCCATCGGCGGCATCAAGGACATGGGCGGCATTCCTGACGCGATCTTCATCGTCGACGTCGGCTACCACAAGGGCGCCATCACCGAAGCCGCCAAGCTCGGCATCCCGGTCATCGGCGTGGTCGATACCAACCACTCGCCTGAAGGCGTGACCTACGTCATTCCGGGCAACGACGACTCCTCGAAAGCCATCACGCTGTACGCACGCGGCGTGGCCGATGCGATCCTCGAAGGCCGCGCCAACGCGACCAACGACCTGGTCGAATCGATCAAGGGCGACGATTTCGTCGAGGTCGAAGAACAGGCCTGATACCCGGCCGACTGATGGTTTGAACGTCAGGGAAAAAGGGGCAACAGCGGTTCGCCCCTTTTTTTCGAGCAATTTTTGAACGTAACGAATAGCAGGACGTCCGATGGACGTCCGGTTTTACCAGGAGATGGTTATGGCAGCAATTACAGCAGCAATGGTCGGCGAGCTGCGCGCACGCACCGACGCACCGATGATGGAATGCAAGAAGGCCTTGACGGAGGCTGACGGCGACATGGAGCGCGCGGAAGAGATCCTGCGCGTCAAGCTGGGCAGCAAGGCATCGAAAGCCGCTTCGCGCGTGACCGCCGAAGGCGTCATTGCCGCTTACGTGACCGGCAATGTCGGCGCAATGGTCGAAGTCAACTGCGAAACCGACTTCGTGACCAAGAACGACGATTTCCTGGCCTTCGCCAATGCGCTGGCCAAGGCAGCAGCCGAAGCCAATCCGGCAGACGTGGCGGCGCTGTCCAATGTCAAGATCGGCGACAAGACCGCAGAAGAAACCCGTACCGAACTGATCGGCCGTATTGGCGAAAACATGTCGATCCGCCGTTTCGCGCGTTTCGAAACCACCGGCAAGCTGGCTTCCTATCTGCACGGCTCGCGTATTGGCGTCATCGTCGATTTCGACGGCGCTGACGACCAGGTCGGCAAGGATGTCGCGATGCACATCGCCGCGATGAAGCCGGTTTCCCTGGCTTCCAGCGACGTGCCGGCCGACCTGATCGCCAAGGAGCGTTCGGTTGCCGAACAGAAGGCCGCCGAATCCGGCAAGCCGGCCGACATCGTCACCAAGATGGTCGAGGGCTCGGTGCAGAAATATCTGAAGGAAGTTTCGCTGCTGAACCAGCCGTTCGTGAAGAACGACAAGCAGACCGTCGAACAGATGCTGAAGGAAGCCAAGACGACCGTGAAATCGTTCAAGATGTTCATCGTCGGTGAAGGCATCGAGAAGAAACAGGATGACTTCGCCGCCGAAGTGGCGGCGCAAGTTGCAGCAGCAAAACAGGCGTAATCGAAAACGGGCCGCAAGGCCCGTTTTTTTAAGCATCGCAGAGAGCACTTTCTCTTTGATGCACGAAAAGTTAAGATTTGATCTGCCTCATGCGGTGCGCGAGGCGGAACATCCGTACTGAATCCCGCACAACACAACACCAAGGAATCCAGCCTATGACGACCCCAGCTTACAAACGCGTGCTTCTCAAACTTTCGGGCGAGGCGTTGATGGGGGACGATTCATACGGCATCAATCGGGCGACCATCGATCGCATGGTGGCCGACGTCTCGGAAGGCGCCAAGCTGGGCGTGGAGCTGGCCATCGTGATCGGCGGCGGCAACATCTTCCGTGGTGTCGCGCCCGGCGCGCAGGGCATGGACCGGGCCACCGCCGACTACATGGGCATGCTGGCAACCGTCATGAATTCGCTGGCGCTGGCCGATGCAATGCGCCAGGTCGGCATGACCGCGCGCGTGATGTCGGCGATCGGCATCGAGCAGGTGGTCGAGCCGTATGTGCGCCCCAAGGCCTTGCAAT
>DATMTZ010000340.1:0-2497 GCA_035563975.1 Oxalicibacterium sp.
ACTCTTCCCCCACAAACCGATTGCCGGACCGTTTCATGTCTTCACCTCATTCTGCCGATTCCACTGGCGACTCCCGTCTGCAAGCGCTCACGCAGTGGCTGGCTTCGCTGCCCGCCCCTGCCATGAAGCTCGACTCGCTGCGCCCTGCCTCTGCCGACGCCAGCTTCCGTCGCTACTTCCGGGTCGACGGCGACGCCGGCGCGAGCTACATCGTGATGGACGCGCCGCCGCCGCACGAGGACGTACGTCCCTTCATTCACGTCGCGGACCTGTTCGCCGCTACCGGCGTTTCCGTGCCGACCATCCTTGCGCGCGACGTCGAGCATGGCTTCCTGCTACTGTCGGATCTCGGCTCGACCACCTACCTGCAACTGCTGACACCGGACAATGCGCACAAGTTGTATCTGGATGCGATCGCGGCGCTGGTGCAGCTGCAGTCGCACAGCCAGCCCGACGTGCTGCCCGAATACGACCGGGCATTGCTATTGCGCGAACTGATGCTGTTCCCCGAATGGTATGTCGGCAAGCATCTCGGCATCACGATGAGCGACAAGCAGAGCACCGCGCTGAACCAGGTCTTCGAACTTTTGCTGGCCAATAATCTGGCGCAGCCGCAGGTCTATGTCCACCGCGATTACCACTCGCGCAACCTGATGGTGCTGGCGGAAGGCAATCCGGGCATTCTCGATTTCCAGGACGCGGTCTACGGGCCCATCACCTACGACCTGGTGTCGCTGCTGCGCGATGCCTATGTGCAATGGGACGAGGAAATCGTGCTCGATTGGGCCATCCGTTACTGGGAGCTTGCGCGCAAGGCCGGGCTGCCGGTCAATCCGGACATCGACGCCTTTTACCGCGACTTCGAATTCATGGGCCTGCAACGGCACCTGAAGGTGCTGGGCATTTTTGCGCGCCTGTATCACCGCGATGGCAAGGACGGCTACCTGAAAGACCTGCCGCTGGTGATGGAATACACGCGCAAGGTCGCCTATCGCTACAAGGAACTGGCGCCGCTGGTGAAACTGCTGGACGAACTGGAAGCCAGGACGCCGCAAGTCGGCTACACATTTTGATCGGCGTCCGCCACCGATCCATTCAAGGGCACATGACATGAAAGCGATGATTTTTGCCGCCGGCCGCGGCGAGCGCATGCGTCCGTTGACCGACAGCTGCCCGAAGCCGTTGCTGAAAGTGCGCGGCCGGCCGCTGATCGTCTGGCACATCCTGCACCTGGTGCGCGCCGGCATTACCGATATCGTCATCAACCATGCGCATCTCGGCCACATGATCGAGGATGCGCTCGGCGACGGCCAGCAGTTCGGCGCCGCCATCCGCTATTCTGCAGAAGGGACCGCACTCGAAACCGCGGGCGGTATCGCCAAGGCACGCCATCTTCTCGGCGATGATCCCTTCGTTGCCCTTGCAGCCGACATCTACTGCCCCCATTTCGATTTCGCGCAGGCGAAGGACGTGCTGCAGGACAAGGATGTCTGGGGCAATCCGCACCCGCTCGATCAGCGCGATGTCGCCTGGCTGTATCTCGTCAAAAATCCGGCGCACAATGCAAGAGGCGATTTCGCGTTGAACAGCTTTTCCATCGCCAACGATGGGGAGCCGCGCTACACCTTTTCCGGCATCGGCGTATACCGCCCATCGATGTTCGATGCCGTCCAGGCCGGCGAATCCGCCAGGCTGGCCCCGCTGCTGCGGGAATATGCTGCACGCGGACAGGTCGGCGGCGAACTGTACCGCGGCGACTGGACGGACGTCGGCACTGCCGAACGCCTGGCTGAATTGAATGCACCGTTGACAGGGAAACCATCATGAATTCCTATGCCGATCGCCGCGCGGCGCTGCTCCGGCAAATGCAGGCCAAGGGCGGCGGCGTCGCCATCATCCCGACCGCGCCCGAAGTGATGCGCAACCGCGATGCCGACTATCCGTATCGCCACGACAGTTATTTTTATTACCTTTCAGGCTTTACCGAGCCCGAGGCGGTGATCGTGCTGGTGTGCGGTGAACAGCAGCATCAGTCGATTCTGTTTTGCCGCGAAAAGAACATGGAGCGCGAAATCTGGGATGGCTTCCGCTACGGTCCCGACGCCGCGCGCAGCGCCTTCGGCTTCGATGCCGCCTATGCCATCAATGCGCTCGATACCGAACTGCCGACGCTGATGGCCAATGCGCCGGCATTGTTTTATGCGCTCGGCAGCAGCGACAAGCTGGATGCGCAGATTCAGAATTGGTTGCAGGGCGTACGCGCGCAGTCGCGCGCCGGCATCGTCGCGCCTGCGGCAGCCTACGATGTGCAGATATTGCTGGACGAGATGCGCCTGACAAAGGATGCCGGCGAAATCGCCATCATGCAGCGATCGGCAGACATCGCCGCCGCTGCGCATCGCCGCGCCATGCGCAGCGCAAAGCCCGGCTTGCGGGAATACCATCTCGAAGCGGAAATCCTGCATGAATTCCGCACCAGTGGTGCGCAATTCCCTGC
>DATMTZ010000341.1:0-2613 GCA_035563975.1 Oxalicibacterium sp.
CGGCGCGGCGCTGCGCGCGCGCGTTGAGCGGGTCGATGGCGCGCGTTTCATCTACCTGTTCGCCGCCGCAATCGCCATACACGCCGGTGGTGCTGACATAAACGAGCTGCGTCCGCTCGGGTAAAATGGCGACCAGATTACGCGTCCGCCGGTCGATGACACCGTCGGATTGCGGCGGCGCCAGATGCACGACATGGCTTGCCAGCCGCGCCAGGCGCGCCAGCGTTTCCGGCCGGTCCAGATCGGCCAGCAAGGGAATCGCGCCAGCTGCACGCAGTTCTTCCTGTTTCGATGCCTGCGTGGTCACCGCGAAGATGCGGAAGCGAGCGCGCAACAGCGGCAGCAGCCGCATGCCGACATCCCCGCATCCGAGTATCAGCAGGCGCGGCTTCGCGAGGCGCGAAAGGCCGATGCTGCGTTCCTGGCCGGCTGCGTTGTTATCCATTTTCATGAACGGAATTGTATGTCTTTCCAAGTGACGGTTCAGCCAAGCGGCCGGCAATTCAGCTGCGAAGCCGACGAAACCATCCTCACCGCGGCGATTCGCGCCGGCGTCGGCCTGCCTTACGGCTGCAAGAACGGCGCATGCGGCACTTGCCGCGGCCGCGTGCTGTCGGGCGACGTGACACACACCACGCACCAGGCCAAGGCGCTGTCGCCGGCCGATGCCGAACGCGGCTTCTCGCTGTTCTGCTGCGCCAAACCGCATACCGATGTCGAGATCGAGGCGCGCGAAGTATTGGGCATCGGCGAATTCCCGATCAAGAAACTGCCGACGCGCGTCGCCAAGATGGAAAGAGTGGCGGACGACGTGATCGTGCTGTCGCTGCAATTGCCCGCGGCCGAACGGCTGCAATACCGCGCCGGCCAGTACATCGAATTCATGCTCAAGGACGGCAAGCGCCGCAGCTACAGCCTGGCGAACGCACCGCATGTTTCCGAACACATCACGCTGCATATCCGTCACCTGCCCGGCGGGCTCTTCACCGATCAGGTGTTCAACACGATGAAGGAACGCGAGATCCTGCGCTTCGAAGGTCCGCAAGGCAGCTTCTTCCTGCGCGAGGATTCGGACAAGCCGATGGTGCTGCTGGCTTCGGGCACGGGTTTCGCGCCGATCAAGGCGATCGTCGAACAGGCGGTCCATGACAAGAGCGAGCGCCCGATGGCGCTGTACTGGGGCGGACGCCGCCCCAAGGATCTGTACATGCACGCGCTGTGCGAGGAATGGGCACGCACGCTGCCGAACTTCAGTTACGTGCCGGTCATTTCAAACGCCGCGCCGGAAGACGCCTGGCAGGGCCGTGCCGGCTTCGTGCACCGCGCCGTGATGGAAGACCTGCCCGACCTGTCGCATCACCAGGTCTACGCCTGCGGCGCGCCGGCGATGGTCGATGCAGCAAAAGCGGACTTCAGCGCGATCTGCGCGCTGCCGCCGGACGAGTTCTATGCGGACGCCTTCACCAGCGAAGCCGACATGGCGACCGGTGTCATCGCCGATCCCGAGTAAGGCGCCGCACGGAAAAACGTTTTGACGCCCATTGCAAAACGGCCTACACTTGGTCCCCATGAAAGCGATCACCACACTCTTGCGACGCCGCAGCACCCTGCCTCAACCCGGGACGCCGCGCGTGTAAGCTTTTGCTGATCACCAAGCCACAGGCGAACCCTGTGGCTTTTTTTTTATCAATACCGGATACGCCATTTCTGTTCAGGAGCCGCCATGGAATTCAGCCAGTACGAAGTCGACAAACTGATGTACATCACCAATCGCCCGCCGCTCGTCTGCGTCGAAGGCCAGGGCATGTGGCTGACCGACCATACCGGCAAACGCTATCTTGATTACCTGCAGGGCTGGGCCGTCAATTGCCTGGGCCACTCGCCGCAATGCATCCAGGATGCGCTGGTCGCGCAGTCGAAAAAACTGATCAACCCCTCGCCGGCTTTCTACAATGAGCCGTCGATCGAACTGGCCACGCTGCTGACGAACAACTCCTGCTTCGACCGCGTGTTCTTCGCCAACAGCGGCGCCGAGGCGAACGAAGGCGCGATCAAGCTGGCGCGCAAATGGGGCAAGGTCAACCCGAACGCCGCCGGCGAAAACCGCTACGAGATCATCACCTTCGACCACAGCTTCCACGGCCGCACGCTGGCCACCATGTCGGCCAGCGGCAAGGCCGGCTGGGACACCATCTTCGCGCCTCAGGTGCCGGGCTTCCCGAAAGCGATCCTGAACGACATCGCCAGCGTGGAACAACTGATCACCGACAAAACAGTGGGCGTGATGCTGGAGCCGGTGCAAGGCGAAGGCGGCGTGCTGCCGGCTACACGCGAATTCATGCAGGCACTGCGCGCACTGACGAAGAAACGCAACATCCTTCTGATGGTCGATGAAGTGCAGACCGGCATGGGACGTTGCGGCGCATTGTTCGCGCACCAGTTGTCGGATATCGAACCCGACATCATGACGCTGGGCAAAGGCATAGGCGGTGGCGTGCCGCTGGCCGCAATGCTGGCGAAGGAAGAAGTGGCGTGCTTCCAGGCCGGCGAACAAGGCGGCACCTACAACGGCAATCCGCTGATGACGGCGGTCGGCGTGGCAGTTACCAGGAC
>DATMTZ010000342.1:0-4871 GCA_035563975.1 Oxalicibacterium sp.
TGCATCGGCTGATCTATGTGATCGCACCGCTCGGCATATTGCATTTCTGGTGGATGAAAGCCGGCAAGCACAATTTCGAGCAGCCGATCATCTTCGGGACGATCGTCGCAATATTGCTGTTGCTGCGTGCGATATGGGCGATAAAAAAGCGCGTCCGGGAACGCGCATTGATCAGTCGCACAGCGTAGGAAGAAAAAGCGGATGAAGAGTCATCCGCATTTTTTACGGCAGCAAAGACTCCAGCGTGAACAGGTCGGCTGGCGTTTCGCGCTTGCGGATCAGGTGGACTTGCGCGCCGTCCACCATGACTTCGGCGGCACGGCCGCGCGTATTGTAGTTGGACGACATCGTCATGCCGTAGGCGCCGGCTGACATGATGGCCAGCAGATCGCCCTGTTCGATGACCAGCGAGCGCCCGCGCGCCAGCCAGTCGCCTGACTCGCATACCGGACCCACCACGTCATACACTTGCGCAGGCATATCGCGCTGCGCAACCTGCTCGACGCCGTGCCAGGCCTCGTACATCGCCGGGCGCATCAGATCGTTCATCGCGGCGTCGACGATCGCAAAATTTTTCGTCTCGCCGTGCTTGATGTATTGCACCTCGGTCAGCAGCACACCGGCATTGCCGACGATGGAACGGCCCGGTTCGAACAGCACCTTGATAGCCTTGCCACCGTGAGATTTCGCTCGCCATGCGTCGATCTTGGCAAACAGGCGTGCCAGATAGTCGCCAACCGGCACTGGTTCATCGTCGTTGTAGTTGATGCCGATGCCGCCGCCGATGTCCAGGTGATGCACGTGGATGCCTTCGCCGGCGAGCGTATCGATCAGCTCGATCAGTTTGTCGACTGCTTCCAGCAATGGGGCATCGTCCAGCAATTGCGAGCCGATATGGCAATCGATGCCGACGACATCGATATGCGGCAAACCGGCGGCAATGCGGTAGGTCGGCAGCGCATCTTCATAGGCGACGCCGAACTTGTTGTCTTTCAGGCCGGTGGAAATGTACGGGTGCGTCTTGGCGTCGACGTTCGGATTGACGCGCAAGGACACCGGCGCGCGTTTGCCCATTTCGCCGGCCACTTCGTTCAAGCGATGCAGTTCCGGAATCGATTCGACGTTGAAGCACAGGATGTCGTGCGACAGTGCGAGTTGCATTTCATCGCGCGATTTGCCGACGCCGGAGAAGATCACCTTGCGCGGCGAACCGCCGGCCGCCAGCACGCGCAGCAGTTCGCCTCCGGACACGATGTCAAAGCCGGAGCCCAGCTTGCCGAGCAGGCCCAGCACCGCAAGATTGGAATTGGACTTTACCGAATAGCAGACCAGCGCCGTGTCCTCATTGCGGCCATGCTTCTTGCATGCATTCGCGTAGGATAAAAAATTTTCGGTCAGCGCCGCCCTGGAATACACGTAGGTCGGTGAGCCGAACTGTTCGGCAATGCGGGGCAGCGGCGTGTTTTCCACGCACAGCACGCCCTGTTGGCGGGAGAAATGCGACATGTTGCTGGTCAGTCAGGTATGGATGGTGTGACGGGAACAATGGCAGTCGAATCGTTGCTGCCCGAACCCGTGTCGGATGCAGCGGCACCTTTGTTCGGAGGCAGCGGCGGAGCTCCCTTTGCCTGCTTGGCGGCTTTGCCGTGCGGCATTTGCGCATCAGGCAGGTACAGCGGCCCCTGCTGCCCGCAGCCAGACAGCACACAGGCGCTTGCGACAAGCGAGAATAGGGCGACGCAGCGGAATAAACCAGAACGGGACTTCACGATTAGAATCACTGTTTGACAAAATGTGTTGGAGTGTAGCATGACCGAATCCGAATTCCTGACGCGCGCCGAGACGGTGCTGGCGCGTATTGAAGCCGCGCTGGAAGCCTTGACCAATGATGGCGATATCGACGTCGAGTGTTCGCGCAGCGGCAACGTGCTGGAGATCGAATTTGTCGACAATGGTACGAAGATCATCGTCAACAGCCAGGCAGCCATGCAGGAATTGTGGGTGGCGGCGAAATCGGGCGGCTTTCATTTTCGCGCCGATGGCGAGCGCTGGCTGAACACCCGCGACGGCAGCGAATTGTTTTCCGCGCTGTCGCAGATGGTCAGCGCGCAGGGCGGCGTGAGCGTGAACCTGACGCCGGCATAAGCCGGTCCGTCAGAACAGTTCGTTCTTGACTTCGTCCTTGGTAGGCTGCGTTGACGGCGCCAGGCTGTCGCCGTCAACGCCGAGGCTGCGCACGCCGACGCTCGGCGGGTTCTCCGCATAGTAATAGTCGCCGTTGACGCTGACTACGCCGTCCGGCACTGTGCGTTCCGCCATCGGCACATTCTTCAGCACCTTTTCCATATAACTGATCCAGATCGGCAGCGCGAGGCCGCCGCCGGTTTCACGATTGCCGAGATTGCGCGGCTGGTCGAAGCCGATCCAGGCGACGCCGGCAATTTTCGGCTGGTAGCCGCAGAACCAGGCATCGAAAGAATCATTGGTGGTGCCGGTCTTGCCGGCGAGATCGGTGCGCTTCAGCGACATGGCTTTGATCGCTGTGCCGTGCTTGACGACATCCTGCAGCATGTTGTCCATGATGAAGGCGTTGCGGGCATCGATCACGCGGTTCGCTTCATCGCCGGCGCGATCGGGTTTGACCTCGGACAGCACCTTGCCGTTGGCGTCGGTGATCTTCGATATCAGGTACGGATTGACCTTGTAGCCGCCGTTGGCGAAGACCGAATACGCGCCGACCATCTGCAGCGGCGTCACGGCGCCGGCGCCGAGTGCAAGCGTCAGGTAAGGCGGGTTCTTGTCGGCATCGAAGCCGAAGCGCATTGCGTATTCCTGGCCGTACTTGGCGCCGATGCGTTGCAGAATGCGGATCGACACCATGTTCTTCGACTTCATCAGCCCCTTGCGCATCGTGATCGGGCCATCGTACTTGTTGTCGTAGTTTTTTGGTTCCCACGGTTGGCCGCCGGTTTGGCCCGCATCGAAACTGATCGGCGCATCGTTGATGATGGTGGAGGGCGACAGGCCTTTTTCCAGTGACGCTGAATAGATGAAGGGCTTGAATGACGAGCCCGGCTGCCGCCAAGCCTGCGTCACGTGGTTGAATTTGCTGCGATTGAAATCGAAGCCGCCGACCAGCGCGCGGATCGAGCCGTCTTCCGTGTTGGCGGCGATAAACGCCGATTGCACTTCAGGCATCTGCGTGATGCTCCAATCCTTGCCTTCCTGCGTCACGCGAATGACGGCGCCGCGCTTGATGCGCTTGTTCGGCGGCGCATTCTCGGCCAGCAGGCGCGACGCGAAACTCAGGCCCGGGCCTTCGATCTTGATTTCCTCACCGGACACCAGCACCGCGGTGACCAGCTTCGGCGATGCGCTCAGCACGACTGCGGCAACCAGATCGTCGCTGTCCGGATGATTGGCGAGCTCGACTTCGATCGCGTCCTCCGCTTCATCCTTGTTGTTCGGAATCTGGATATAGCTTTCCGGGCCCCGATAGCCGTGGCGCTTTTCATAATCCATCACGCCGCGGCGCACTGCGAGATAGGCGGCGTCTTGGTCGGCCTTGGTGATCGTGGTGAACACATTCAGGCCGCGCGTATAGGTGTCTTCCTTGAACTGGTCGTAGACCAACTGCCGCGTCATTTCGGCGACGTATTCCGCATGGATGCCGAATTCGCTGCTGTTGGTCTTGATCTTCAGCTGTTCATTCTTTGCCTGTTTGTATTGCGCGTCAGTGATGTAGCCAAGCTGCAGCATGCGCAGCAGAATGTACTGCTGGCGTGCCTTCGCGCGTTTCGGATTGACGACCGGATTGTAGGCCGAAGGCGCCTTCGGCAAACCGGCCAGCATCGCGGCTTCGGCAATCGAGATGTCCTTCAGCTTCTTGCCGAAATAGATCTGCGCGGCCGACGAGAAGCCATAGGCGCGTTGGCCGAGATAGATCTGGTTCATGTAAATCTCGAGAATCTGGTCCTTCGACAGGTTCTTCTCGATTTTCCAGGCCAGCAGCGCTTCATACACCTTGCGTTTCAGCGTCTGCTCGCTGGACAGGAAGAAGTTGCGCGCGACCTGCTGCGTGATGGTTGACGCGCCCTGGCGCGCCCCGCCGCTCATGTTGTGGATCGCGGCGCGCAGGATGCCGGTGTAATCGATGCCGCCGTGCTCGAAGAAGCGGTCGTCCTCGATCGCCAGCACGGCCTTCTTCATGATGTCCGGGATGTCCTTGCTATGCACCAGCGTGCGCCGTTCTTCGCCGAATTCGCCGATCAGGACATTGTCGGCCGAGAAAATGCGCAGCGGAATCTTGGGGCGGTAGTCGGTCAGCGAATCCAGAGCCGGCAACTGTGGATAGGCCAGGATGATGACGAACACGACCGCCAGCGCGCCGCTGACGGCCAGGCCGGCGAGCACGGCAATGAATCCCAGAAGCAGACGCAGCGCAGTGCGGGAAGCATTTTTCGACGATTTTGAAGCGGAGGATTTGGTGCCGGGCGCGGATTGTTTGGAAGCCATGCAGAGACGAGACTGGGGTCGATATCCGCGCCATTATAACGGCCGCTCAAATGTAAAACGGACGATGAGGCGTTTTGTGCACTTTATTTGCCGACCCGCATGGCGAGTGGACTTTTGGCAACGCATTTGCAAATTTCTATGCGGAAATTGCTTTACACTTTTCAAGGCTTATTGCTAGGATTTAATGTAACGTTTTACCAAAGCCTGCTAAGCGTCCGTTTTATAACGTTTTTTCATTGACAGGCAAACCATACTCCTTGCGAGCTCGACCGGCTCGATGGCGTCGCGTTCACATAACTAATAAAACGTTTTAGGGGAGAACTGCCCTTGGCTTTAGACTTTGGCTCTTTATTCGG